>CAKZKY010000434.1 GCA_937124575.1 uncultured Pseudomonadota bacterium
AAAATACTTTTTTAAATACTTTTTCAGAGATCTCAAAGAGAGAGTTCTAAAAAACTGCCTTTCGCTTCTTAATTAGAGAGTTTTGGCCTTTTTCAGAAATCTCAAAGATTCAGGATCCAATCATTGACACCCTTATCCCGTCTTGTTATGATCCATCTACGTCGATTAGGAGTGAGGGGGGAGAGAATGATAAACCAACAGCTGATTCAGAGAGCCGCCCAGGACATTCTTCGATCTAAGAAGACGATCGCCTTCACCGGTGCGGGCATCTCCGTTGAGAGTGGTATCCCTGATTTTCGAAGTGTAGGAGGACTATGGGAGAGGTTTGACCCTGAAGAATTCGCACATATCCATGCCTTCTACGCTGACCCCGCAAAGGTCTGGTTAATGCTAAAAGAGATGTTCACTCTGGTCATGACAGCCAAACCGAACCCGGCTCATATCGGCCTGGCTGAACTGGAACAGATGGGGCTGCTCTCTACCATCATCACTCAGAATGTGGACGGTCTTCATCAGGCTGCGGGGAGCAAGAATGTGATCGAGTTCCACGGAAGCCATCGGACCCTCTCCTGCCTCAAGTGCAACACAACCCACGACGGCACCTCACTCACCATTGATGACCTTCCTGCTCGATGTCCCCGCTGTTCTTCACTTCTTAAACCGGATGTTGTCTTCTTCGGTGAACCCATCCCGCCGAAAGCCCAGTCCTATTCATTTCGGGAATCCAATTCCTGTAGCGCTGTTCTCGTTGTCGGTACCTCTGCAGTGGTCTATCCTGCCGCCTCCATACCCATCATGGCAAAACAGAGAGGTGCCATGGTCATCGAGATCAATATGGAACCGACTCCTCTGACCGGCCAGATTTCAGACTACCTGATCCAAGGCTCTGCGGGAAAGATCATCCCTGCCATCGTGGAGGAAGTGAAACGTCAGAGGTGAAAAACGTAGAAATATTGAAATCTTAAATTGAAGGTGATATGATTTAATTGAACGAGGTGAAAGTTCTTATTTGAAAGAGGCAACGGAAGAGACTGCCGAAAAGATCGTTTTTGATGACCTTCAACTTGCCAACACCCTTTTCGGCGTACATAGCGAAAATTTGAGGCGGATTGCTAGGACGATCGGTGTGAAGATCAGCGCCAAAGGCAATGCCCTCACTATCCATGGAGATGAACTGGATGTTCAACTCTCCAAAAGGGTCCTCAATGACCTCTATGGCCTCTTGAGGAAAGGATATCCCCTCTTTCCGAATGACATCGACTATGCCATCCGAATGATCTCGGATGACCAATCCGTCAACCTCGAGGAGATCTTTCTCGATACTGTCTACATCTCATCTCGTAAGAGAGTGATCACCCCGAAAAGCCTTGCCCAGAAACGGTATATCGATGCCATCCGGAATTTCGATCTGGTGATTGGTATCGGGCCTGCAGGTACGGGTAAAACCTATTTAGCCATGGCCATGGCGGTGGCCTCGCTTATGAAGCAGGAGGTCGAAAGAATCGTTCTGACCCGTCCTGCCGTGGAGGCAGGCGAAAAGCTTGGGTTCCTCCCCGGTAACATGTATGAAAAGGTCAATCCATACCTTCGGCCTCTCTATGATGCCCTCCATGATATGATGGACTTTGACCGTGCTTCACGACTTGTCGAGAAGGGGGTAATCGAGGTAGCCCCTTTGGCCTTCATGAGGGGAAGGACATTAAATGACTCCTTTATTATTCTCGACGAAGCCCAAAATACAGGGCCGGAACAGATGAAGATGTTTCTCACCCGAATGGGCTTTAGCTCCAAAGCTGTGATCACGGGCGACATTACCCAAGTGGACCTTCCTGAAAATAAGGTTTCGGGATTGATTGAGATACAGGGAATCCTAAGGGGGATTGAGGGAATCGAGTTTGTCTATTTTTCGGACAAAGATGTGGTTAGACATCCACTGGTCCAAGATATTATTAAGGCCTATGAAAGGGTTGAGGAGAGGCGCCAGCGTTTCCGGCAGTCAGTTTCCTCTGAAAAAGGATGATCAAAAAATCTTTTCGAGAACTATTTCAGCAATTTTATTCGCAAAAAACGAATAATGGTTCAAAAACCAGTTCGTGGATCAAAAAGATCAAAGACCCGAAGAATCAAAAGTGGTTCATCGGTATTGGAACCACTCTGATCCTCACCTTTCTCCTCTCACCCTCTATCCAATTGCCATTTAAAAAATATAAGGTTGGAGACATTGCTACCAAGGAGATTAAGTCACACCAAGACCTTTTGGTGGAAGATCAGAAATCGACTCAGGAAAAACGGAGCGAAGCTGAACGATCGGTCCTCTCGGTCTATGACTACGATCCGGGAATATTGGCCGATGTTGAAAACCGTCTCCGAACTGCCTTCTCCTCTCCTGAACCATCCCAAAAAAAGTCGGAATGGGAATCCTCTCTCCGTATCACCTTTTCCAATAGAGAATGGCAGATCATGGTGAAAGAGAATTTCAATCCTGCCATCGGAGAAACCTCTTTGAAACTGATTGCACCTCTATTGAAGAGAGGCATTCTCAATGACAAGGATCTTCTCGATCCTGATGCCACACGAGGAATTACTATTCGTAATATTCAGACGCGGGAGGAAAGGAGGGATATTCCTCCTCTCAACTGCATCGACTTAAAGGAGGCAAAGGCAAGGTTACGGGTTGATTCAGAACGTCTCTCCTCCATCTTAGGCAGAGAGGTAACCAGTCTTGTGATGAAGATCGCAGAACAAACTCTCTCGCCCAATCTCACCTTTAATAAGGACGAGACCGAGGCAAGGAAGATCGAGGCACGAAACCGGGTAAGTCCGGTCTTTTTCAAAATGAAGAGAGGAGAGGTCGTTCTCAGGACTGGAGAGCGTGTCCAGGAAGATCATCTTCTTAAGATGGATGCCTTGAAAAAAGCCCAAGAGAGAAGCCATATCCTTTCTGTTCTCATCGGTCTGGCCATTCTGACCTTTCTCATTTTAGCTAGCCTCTACGAATTCTCGACCCAAAATATTCGGAAATTTTCGCTCTCGACGACAGACCTTCTCTTCTTCTGCACCACACTGATTGGCATGATCGGCTTTCTAAAAATCTTTTACCTCATCACCGATGTCTTGGGAGGGGAATTTTTTACCATTCCTTCCTCCTCTTATACTTACCTCTTTCCTATTGCTGCGGGAGCCATGCTTATCCGGATTGTCATTAATTCGGAAGTGGCCATCGTCTTCGCCGCTCTGACAAGCTATTTCGCAGCCTCCCTGATGGGGAACCAGCTCTTTCTCTTCATCTTCAACTTCGTTGGAAGTCTGGTCGGCGCCCATAAGGTGGCCCGATGTGAACAGAGGTCCATTCTCATCAAGGCAGGGGTCACCGTTGGTGGTGTCAACGTATTGATGATCCTTTCTTATAATTTAATGACCGGCACCTTCTTTAAGATAACTCTCCTTTCCGATATCGTCATGGGTTTTTTAGCCGGACTCCTTGCTTCGGTATTAGTCCTTGGAATCACTCCCATCGTTGAAACCCTTTTCGGTTATACCACAGACATTAAACTGCTCGAATTGGCCAACATGGATAACCCCTTGCTTAAGGACCTCATCCTCCAGGCACCCGGTACCTACCACCACAGCATCTTTGTCGGAAGTTTGGCAGAGGCAGGAGCAAAATCGATTGCCGCCAATCCTCTTCTTGCCAAAGTCAGCGCCTATTACCATGATATTGGCAAGTTGAAAAAACCTCTCTACTTTATCGAGAATGCTGGAGGCAGGGAAAATAAACATGACCATCTCACACCCACCATGTCCAGCCTTATCCTTGCCTCCCATGTGAAGGATGGGGTGGAGATGGCACGGGAAAACCACCTCGGCGAACGGATCATCCATATTATCCAGCAACATCATGGAACAAGTCTGATCACCTACTTCTATCAGAAAGCAAAAGAGAAAGAGAATCCCCAAATGGATTCGATTGATGAAAGAGACTTTCGCTACCCTGGCCCAAAACCCCAAACCAAGGAAGCAGGGATCGTCATGTTAGCCGATGCTGTGGAAGCAGCCACCCGAACCCTTTCTGACCCAACTCCTTCGAGGATTAGGGGGGTGGTCCAAGATAAGATTCAACAAATCTTTCTCGATGGACAGCTTGAAGATTGTGAACTAACCTTAAAGGACCTCCAAAAGATTGAAGAAAGTTTCAATCCCATCCTGAACGCCTTCTTCCATAAGAGGATCGAATACCCGGCGTTTCCTTCCGTAGAGTCCAATAAAAAGAAGAACCATGAAGATCTGGATTCAAAACCGACAAAAACCTATCCCTTTAGACCTAAAAAAGATAAGAAGGGTAGTCCAAAGGATATTGGTGGAATTGGGATTTCCTGATGCAGAACTGAGCCTTCTGCTGGTTGACGACAGACAGATTCGGGAGTTAAACCGTCGTTTCCTCGGCAGGGACAGACCAACCAATGTCCTTGCCTTTTCCATGAGAGAAGGAGAGTTTGCCTCTCTCCACCCCAACCTGCTGGGCGATCTCGTCATCTCGCTTGAAACAGCCAAACGCCAATCGATACTGTCTGGCCTGAACGAGATGGAAATGCTCAGCCTTCTCCTGATTCACGGAATCCTTCACCTTCTCGGATACGAACATGAAGGATCTAAGAAAGAAGCCCGCGAGATGACCCTCAAACAGAAAGAAATCTTCCAAGTCATCAAGGTTGCAATATTGAAATAGTGGAGTGATAGGCTAATGACTCTGCGCCAATCTTTACCTCGTTGGAAAGCCCTCTGCAGAGTTCAACTTTTATCGGAGCAGCGGTGGAGACGAGGTTGAATTCTTTTCGATTGCGGATGCCTCCACACGTTTCAACGAACTCAGATCGGATAGTCATGGCAACCATGAAATATTTCCGTTAATATTGAAATCATGCGATTCTTCCTCTTTTTGGGAACTGTCCAATCTATCCTCTTTCTCGGCCATTGGTTCTTATATAAAACGCTGATCTCCTTTTGGGGAATCACACACCCAGCGAAGCTATGGGCATTTCGGGCTGCCCTGGGCGCCCTATCCATCAGCCTCATCGGTTCATCACTTCTCTCTTTTCGTTACTCTACCCTTCCTGTCCGATACCTTTACACAGCCTCTGTATCGTGGCTGGGGATTTTCTATCTGCTCTTTCTTGGCTCCTGCCTTGCCTGGATCACTTGTGGAGTGATGAAATTTTTCACCCTATCGTTCGATCGAAAGTTCGTAATGACCATCCTGATCCTGTTCAGTCTTATAATGAGCCTCTACGGTCTCTGGAATGCAACCACGATCCGCATTCAAACGGTAACCCTGCCACTGCCCAATCTACCCGAGGCATGGAAAGATAAGACGGCGGTCTGGATCAGTGACCTCCATTTGGGCCATGTCAGGAACAACCAATTTGCTCAAGAGATTGCGAGCAAGATTCAGAATCTTAAGCCGGATATTGTCTTTATTGGCGGCGATCTCTTTGATGGTGGAGAGGCGATGGATCTCAACCACATGGTCAAACCTCTCTCACAGATCTCTTCAACCTATGGCTCCTATTTTGTCACCGGCAATCATGAAGAATTTTACGACAATACTCCTTACCTTCGGGCTGTGCGACATGCAGGGATAAAAGTTCTCGATAATGAAAAAGTGGACTTCGATGGTCTTCAGATTATCGGCGTTGGTTTCAGGGCTTCAAGAAATCAGGAGCAGTTCAGGGAAATCCTTAAGAGATTGAAGATTGAGCGGGATAAACCCAGCATCCTCCTAAAACATTCTCCTTACGATCTGGAGATTCCGAGGGACGAAGGGATCTCTGCACAGATTTCTGGCCACACCCACCGGGGGCAGGTCCTACTCTTCCGATTTATCACCTCATGGATCTATAAGGGTTATGATTATGGGCTGAAGAAATTCGGCGATCTCTATGTTTACACATCGAGTGGTGTTGGAACCTGGGGTCCTCCCATGCGCATTGACACAGAGCCCGAAATCGTGGTAATTCGGTTTAACAGGGAATAATAAGATTCAAAAATCGAAAGGGGAAAAGGGAATGGATCAGAAAAACGTTGGCTCCTGTAAGACCGGTATGGATGAGTGTTTGGGTCGCCGCCAATTTTTTAAAAGAATCTCTCTTCTCACAGGCGGAACTGCTTTAAGCATGGTCTTGCTCTCTCTGGATAAAGATGGCAGAGCCAATGCCCAGATCGTTCCCAAAGATGATCCCCGCCTCCAGATAGATTATATTCATTATCGAGGAGCTACAGGGGATGTTCGATCCTATTTCGCACGACCCAAAGTGGATGGCAAGCTCCCTGCGGTGCTCGTCATCCATGAGAACAGGGGCCTCGTTCCCCATATTGAGGATGTGACGAGACGTATCGCTTTGGAAGGTTTTTTAACCATAGCTCCGGATGCTCTAACTCCCTTAGGCGGAACGCCTCAGGAGATGGAAAGGGCCCCTGCTCTGATCCAGCAGCTTGATCCAAAATCCAACCTTGAAAATTATCTTGCGGCCGTAAGGTTCTTAAAGACACACCCCCTCTCAACGGGAAAGGTCGGAGTGGTAGGATTTTGCTGGGGAGGATTAATGGCAAATCGAATTGCCGTGGCTTCCCCTGATATACAGGCAGCAGTTCCTTATTACGGAATGCAACCTCCACCTGAAGATGTCCCCAAAATTAAGGCCTCTTTGTTAATTCACTATGCCGGTATCGATGAAAGGATCAATAAGGGGATTCCTGAATTTGAGGAAGCTCTTAAAAAAGCGAAAATAGACTACAAGATCTATATGTACGAAGGTATTCAACATGCGTTTAATAACGACACCAATCCTGCCCGATACAACCGAGAGGCTGCCCAGTTGGCTTGGAGCCGTACCATTGCATTCCTGAAAGAGAAATTAAAATAGCGCTTAAAAGGATTGCTTTCCAAGACAGCATCTCTTGTACTTTCTGCCGCTGCCGCAGGGGCATGGATCGTTCCGACCTATCTTGGGAGGTACCTTAAAATGGCCGACCATCGGTATTGAGATTTTCCCTCCCAAGGATTGCTTCTGCCAAAGGGCTGACAGTTCTGAAACAAATGGCTTGCAGTGATTGAAGAAACGCCTGTATCCAGAGCAGAGGTAGTTTAACCCCTCTTCGCCATCCGGTGTTTTAAGGATACGATCCTTCGGACATCCGCCATAACACATCTTAAGGACCTCACACGATTGACAGAATGATGGCATGGTTCTCCATTTGGCTTCGCCAAAGCTCCTCTGAGCCGGACTTTCGAGAAAATCAACCAGTGAAGTCTCTTCGATATTGCCCAACCTATGTTTTCTATCTACAAAGTGATCGCATGAGAAGAAGTCACCGTTATGTTCCACCACAGGAACATCTCCGCAGGTCTTCCGAAAAATACAGAGCGCTGGTTCCTGGTTAAAAGCGGTTCGAGCCACTTCTTCAAACAATTCCACCCTCACCCTTTCGATATCCTGGTTCTTCCATTCGTCAAAAATGTTGCAAAGAAATTGACCCAAAGCCTCAGCTGGTACACTGCGTGGACTGACACCGGTCTCCTCTTGGGGCTGAGGTTCAACCAGGGGCAGAAAGCTTATGGATGGGGCACCAATCTTTTTAAAAAATCGATAAACTCCGATTGGATCACTGACATTTCTTTTATGGACGACACAGAGGATATCGCAGGGGATATGGTGTTTCTGCAAAAGCTCGTAACCTCGCATGGCCTCCCGATAAGTAGAACCTCCTCTTCTTGTTAGCCGGTAGTGATCATGTATCTCCTCAGGACCATCCAGGCTGATCCCAACTCCAAAACCCATCTCTGCAAAAAAATGGCACCAATCCTCGTCAAGGAGCGTGCCATTCGTTTGAATCCCATTTACAATTTGCTTATGGCGTGGTTGATATTTTCGCTGAAGCGATATAATCTTACGGAAGTAATCAATCCCGAGAAGCGTCGGTTCGCCTCCATGCCATGAAAATTGAATCACCGAATCGGAGGAAGCTTCTATGTGCTGCTTAATATAGCGCTCCAGAATGGAGAAAGGCATGCGAAGAGACTCTCCTTTGGGGTAGAGACCCTCTCGTTTCAGGTAGTAGCAATACTCACATGCCAAATTGCAAGCGTTACCAATCGGCTTAACAAAGACCTGAAATGATCTCGATGCCTTAGCCATCTTCTTCTGGTACGAAAAGGACAGGGCCGAGGGGGTGTATGAGACTCCTTCTCTAAGAAAAATATTTTTAATATCTTCGATTCCTCATTCCGAAATTCTCAATTGGAATAAACAATCTTTTGTCGAAGATATCGACTTATTTTTACACTGATCTCACCTCTATCTCATAGGTATCTGAACGAGTTTAAGCGGTATTGCTCTTCCAAGCAGATTGCCATTGCTAAACAAGCTGTTTCTAAAAGGTTTTTTTCGAAATCCACAATCTCTGTGGAATGGTTGTGGAACTCTGTGCTCAATTGTTCGACTGTGACGGCTTCTTCTTGTTTTGCCTAATCTTTGAGCACATCTAACTTCTTGTCATGATTTCGAAAATATGAAATTTGAGCGACTCGCCTCTACCTCTTGAGATATCTTTCCAAGACTCGGTCATTGAACTCCTCAATAATGAAGTCGCCATTGATGATGATGGAGGGTGTTCCCATGATGGGAACTCTATTCCCAACCTCAATATCTTCCATCACCCTCTTTTTTCCCTTGCCGCTTTCAAGCGCATCCTTAAAAGTTTTCACGTCAAAGCCTTTCGCATTCAACATTTCTTCAACTTTTCTGGTGACAACACTCATCTCTTCTCTGATGAGAACCTGTCCTTCTGGAGAGAAGAAGAAGTCATGGATGAGCCAAAAGGCATCATCACCAAGAATTTGAGCTGAGGCCGCAATCTCCGAAAGCTCGAAAGACCTTTTGAGCGATTGAAGTGGAAAATGTTTAAAAACATACCGGATCATTGGAGAATGTTTCTCAAGCATCTTCTCCATCTTTGACCATGAGAGTTGACAGTAAGAGCATCGAAAATTCGAAAACTCGACGATCGTCACATTGGCCTCCCGGTTTCCTCGGATAGCCGATTTTTCAATCTCAAATTGCCGCATATCAAACTTTCGGGGCTTGGCTCCGCCAGCCTCTTTCAAAGCCACATCCTCCCCCTTGATGATGAGGGAACCCAGAATAACCTTCTCGGCCGCTTCATCCACATAGACAATGACAGGGACCTCTTTATCCGGTGTGAGAACCATTAGCTTCACGGAATAAAAGCCCACCAATGGACTCTTCTTCTTTTCAATGAACTGAACCTCCATCGCTTTGGGGATGCGCATGTGGACTCTTGCCGTCTCAATCGCAACCCGGACTATCTTATCTTCCTGGGAAAACCCCGGTGTCCAAAGGAAGAAGATAACTAAAACCATAACCCCAACAATAAGCCTCTTCACAAAATCTCCTTTCTCAATTTCCGGATCGTCTCCTTATAATTCGGAGTCTTAAAGATGCCTGTTCCCAGAACGAAAATGTCTCCACCCGCTTTTGAAACCTCTCCAATATTTTCTAATTTGATGCCACCATCCACTTCGATCTCAACCTCATAGCCGTTTTGGTCAATCGTTTTTCTCAACTGTTCGACTTTCTTTAGAACTTCTGGAATAAATGCCTGGCCCCCGAATCCGGGATTAACAGACATGAGAAGTACAAGATCAATCTCGTCGAGTATTGAATAAAGTTTTTTTAATGGTGTGGCTGGATTGAGTACCACCCCTGGCCTGACCCTCAACATACGAATCTTTTTGACCATCTGGCTCAGCGCTCGGCAAACCTCGACATGAATCGTAATCCAACTGGCACCTGCTTGGGCAAAAGCCTCAATGTATCGCTGAGGTTCCTCAATCATCAAATGAACGTCAAGTGGAAGGGAGGTCAGTTTTCTCAAACCCATCACCACCAAAGGCCCAATGGTAATATTGGGGACAAAATGTCCGTCCATCACATCAACATGGATTAGGTCAGCCCCTGCCCTCTCAACAGCCCTTACCTCTTTGTCGAGCCTGCTAAAATCGGCAGACAGAATCGAAGGTGCTATTTTCTTCAATCTAACCTCCATATCCAACTCGTCATCGATCATCGAAGATGACCCCTTTTAAAGAACACCATTGGCCGAAACTACTTTCGTTTTTTCTCGACAGACCTCTTTTCATAATTTTAACACGGTTTGGTCTGTGATCGTAAGCCTTTCTACTCCTGTGGCTGTGACGAGATAATCATCCTCCAAACCTAAGATCCCTCTATCCGGAAAGACAAACATAGGCTCCAGCGCGATCACCATGCCAGGCTCAAGTCTCTGGTCGAATCGTAAGGTAAGGATGGGATACTCATCAATCTCCAATCCCAATCCATGTCCAATGAATCTGGCCTTTCCCTCTCCGTAGCCATTGAAATAGGCTTTCAAGCCCGTTCTCTGAACTTTTTTCAAAACGATCCGGTAGAGTTCTGCACAAGAGATGCCTGGTTTTGCCTCTTCGACGAAAAGGGAATGGATCTCTACAGAAAAGTCGTGTGCCCTTTTCAATTCATCGGGTAAGTCACCGACAACCAGGGTTCGAAATTGATCAGCCACATAGCCATTCACTCCAACTCCGTAATCGATCCCGATCGGCTCATTTTTCTCAATCCTTCGAAAACTGGCTCCCTGTGCCATAGCCGGTGTATTGCCTCGACCTCCGTGAGGACTGTCGAGAAAGGAGGGAATCGCACCGTTTCCTCCCGAAAGGACATGAGCATGGGTCATTTCCTGGTTCCATGCTCGCATTCGCAAAACACCCATGTGGCCTTCTCTCCGAGCGATGAATGCCAGATGGCCATCCACTTCAAGCTCAGTCATCCCTTCACGAATAATCTCCTTGATCTCCATATATCCTTTGTGGAGAATTTCAGCCGCCCTTCGAATCTGTTCAACTTCGTAAGGACTCTTGATCATTCGGAGTCTCAAAACCGCATCGGATATATCTGACCATTCAAATTCAGGGAAAGTCTGCCGATAACGAGAGAAGAGATTAACGGGTAAAACATCCATCTCCAGGCCAATCCTTCTGAAGTTTAAGAAGCCAAATTCTTTCAATGCCTTTTTGATCTGCCCTCTTCCGGATGCTGGAATGATGTGCTTCAGCGGAGATTCATGCCGTGCCCTCTCAAAGGCTTTCTGAACTATTAAAACGGGGTCGTCTTGACACGGAATGAAGAGAACGGAAGACTGGATGGTTCCCGCAAAATAGTAGAGGTCTACATTCTGAAGGATGAAGGCACCTTCTAAGCCCATCTCCTGAAGGCGGACTTGAAAATTTCTAACCCTCGATTCTATCTCCTGTTTCGGAACAGTCTCCATCCTTTTTATGTAACCCCCCATTAGAAGAGCTTCATCCTTTTAATAGGAAGGCTTACCCAGGGCATTAAACCCCATCGCCAAGAAGGTAATGAGCTCATTCCCGTTGCAAACCTCGATAGAAGCCTCGAAGCGGTCTGTTAGGGGAGCACCCCTTGCATCCCATCTCATTTCATTTAATGCTTTCAATTCAGTATAAGAAATATCTTCTCTTGGGGTCAAGGGGAGGGATAATCTGATACACCAATTTTTAAATCAGAATTCTAAAAACTTCTTAAGAATCTGAAATAGACTAAATTGGTGTTCGATTTGTCTGTCTCTTTTTCATCAGACTGCTTAAATTACGACAAACCTTCTCCTCAAACAAGATTGCTCCTAAAGAAAAGCCCAGAATCTCTTTTCTTGTAACTATTCAATAACCTTGTAAAAAGAACCTTAATCCTTACCTCCAAGACTCTGGCATGAGGATTGCTGATACATATTGCCATGAACGTATTGATCCTTAAACACGCACCGATGGAAGGGCCTGGATTGATAGAAGAGGTTTTAAGGAGACAGAACATTCCCTACCAAATTCACGATCTCTATCTTAATGCATCTCTCCCCAAGCCCGAGGCGTTCTCTCACGTCATTATCCTGGGAGGCCCTATGAATGTTTATGAGGAAGATCAATATCCCTTCCTCAAAAAAGAAGATCTTTTCCTTAAGGAGGCCATTCAAAGAGGAAAATGTATCTTGGGGATATGCCTCGGAGCCCAATTAATTGCCAAGGCCCTTGGTGCCAAAGTCGTCAAAGCGCCTGAAAAAGAGATTGGATGGTATGAGGTCTCGCTAACAGAAACAGGCTCTCAGGATTCTCTCTTTTCCACTCTTCCAAAGACATTCCCTGTATTCCAGTGGCACGAGGATACCTTTGAAATTCCTTCCGGAGCTAAATTGATTGTAACCTCTTACGGCATCCCTCATCAGGCCTTCCGCTATGGAGAAAATACTTATGCCCTCCAGTTCCATATCGAGGCAACAGAAGAAATGATCCGTCAATGGATAGAGGCTGAGGAGGGGGAGGAAAAAACCAAAATCTTGAATCGAACAGAGCGGGAAATCGGAGATTATAAGAAGAGGGGAATCTATTTTTTTACCAATTTTTTTAAGAATCATTGAGTCATGAGGTGATTGAGCAACTTAAACTTCATTGGCAGGGAGGATAAGATGAAAAGATTTCTATTTCTATGGATCCTATTTGTCTTTGTGATCGCCCCCGCGGCGTTTGCTGAAACATCCGCATCCCCATCAGCAAAAGTGGACACAGGCGATACGACCTGGCTCCTCATCTCTTCAGCGCTGGTCATGCTAATGACGCCTGGCCTCGCACTCTTCTATGGCGGCATGGTGAGACAGAAGAATGTCCTTGGAACGATCATGCAGAGCTTCATCGCCCTGGGCGTAATTACGATCCAGTGGGTTCTCTATGGATACAGCCTCGCCTTTGGCCCGGACATTGGAGGAATCATCGGAAGCCTTGATTGGATTGGGCTAAGAAGGGTGGGGCTCGATCCTCACCCGGATTATTCCCCCACGGTTCCTCATCAGGCTTTCATGATCTTTCAGATGATGTTTGCCGTGATCACGCCTGCGCTCATCACTGGCGCTTTTGCAGAACGGTTCAAATTCAAGACCTATCTCGTCTTTCTCGTCCTCTGGTCAACCTTTGTCTACGATCCGATCGCTCACTGGGTCTGGGGCGTGGGAGGCTGGATCAAAGAGCTGGGTGCCCTTGACTTTGCGGGTGGTCTGGTCGTCCACATCAGCTCTGGAATTGCGGCACTCGCTGCCACGCTCGTCGTAGGCAAAAGAAAGGGTTATATGGAAGAACCCATGCCACCACACAATCTGACCATGACTCTTTTGGGGGCAGCACTCCTCTGGTTTGGCTGGTTCGGTTTCAATGGTGGAAGCGCGATTGCCTCAGGCTCTCTGGCCACCTCTGCCTTTGTGGTGACTCACATCTCAACCGCTGCGGCCGCCCTTTCCTGGATGATTGCTGAGTGGAAATACAGAGGTAATCCCACAGTCTTGGGAGCGGCTTCTGGTGCTGTGGCTGGATTGGTTGCCATCACTCCAGCTTCTGGTTTCGTTGGACCCCTCTCCGCCATCCTGATCGGCCTTGTCGCAGGTCTACTCTGTTATCTCGCGGTCAATTTGAAGACAAAGCTCCGTTATGATGACTCCCTCGATGTTGTGGGCGTTCATGGAGTGGGTGGAACATGGGGAGCATTGGCCACAGGACTCTTTGCCTCAAAGGCCATTAATTCGGCTGGAAATGATGGGCTTTTCTTTGGCAACCCCTCCCTTCTGGGAATTCAGGCATTGACAGTGGTTGCTGCATGGATATACTCTTTTATTGTAACCCTTCTTCTTTTGAAGATTCTCGACTGGACCATGGGACTAAGAGTGACTGAAGAACACGAAATCAACGGTTTGGACTTAAGCCAGCACGGTGAAACAGGGTATTCCTTTTAATACGATGAACGAAAGACAATGGACTATGAACTGTTCATCGTTCATTGTTTAAAGTTCATCGTCCTGCAGGGAGGAATGACATGAAAAAGATCGAAGCGATTGTGAAGCCTTTTAAATTGGATGAAGTCAAGAACGCCTTAACTAAAATCGGCGTGCAGGGTATGACCGTGACCGAGGTCAAAGGTTTTGGAAGGCAGAAAGGCCACACCGAAGTCTACAGAGGCGCCGAATATAAGATTGACTTCGTCCCGAAGTCTAAGATCGAGCTGATCGTTCCTGATGAACTGGTCGCACCTGTCCTCGAGACGATTGAACGCTCTGCCAAAACTGGAAAAATTGGCGACGGGAAGATCTTTCTCTCTCCCGTGGAGGAGGTGATCCGCATCCGAACAGGGGAGCGCGGAAAGGATGCCATTTAATCAAGAACTGACCCGAGAGGGGTTGAAGGAGATGAAGAACAGAATGGCCCAGAGGGGTCCTGTGCCATTCTCTCCCAAGGAGCTCCTTCGGCAATACTCTGAAATGGTTGATCATCTGGTCAGAGATCATTTCCGAAAAGCCCATGCCCACTCTCCTTTTGCCCAAATTTGCCTAGTTGCTGTGGGAGGTTATGGACGAACTGAACTTGCCCCCTATTCCGACATTGACCTTCTGCTTCTCCATTTAAGCCGAAAGCTAACCAATCTATCGCCGTTCATTGAGAAGATCCTCTATCCCCTCTGGGATCTTGGGTTAGAAGTCAGTTGTAGCGCAAGACTCATTCCCGAATGTCTCAGTATGGCCCAATCCGACCTCTACATCAAAACGAGCCTAATTGATGCCCGTTACCTCGATGGAGATTATGGACTATTCCAGAACCTACTTGAAAGCTTTTCAAAAAAGATCCTCTATAAAAACATCGCTGAGTTTGCCATCGCATTAAAAAAAGACCTTTGCGTTCGCTATCAAAAGTACGAAGACCCTATCTATATCCTAGAGCCTAATCTCAAGGAAGGAAAAGGTGGCTTAAGAGATTTCCAAATCGGCCGGTGGTTGATCCGTGCCAAATACAAGACGGACCGCTGGGATTCCATTCTCTTTCCTGATCATTCGAGAAGGATAGAACGGAGCATTGAGTTCCTGTGGGCCATCCGAAACCACGCCCATCTCTTAAGTTCAAGAAGACAGGACGATCTGACCTTCGAACTGCAGGAGATGATTGCACCCCTTCTTGGCTTCTCTTCATGCGCAGAAGGCGTTGAAGCGATGATGCGAGAATACCATCTCGCTGTCCAGAAGATCCACAATTTTTGCACTGGCCTCCTGGAGAGGGTGGCTGCTGAACCCTCTTTCATTAAAAAAGTTTCTTTTTATGTGAGGCGCAAAAAAATCAACAGCCATTTCGGTATCAGGAATGGGGAGATTACCCTCCTCGATCCCATCGCCTTTAAGAAAGACCCTTCTCAGATCATGGC
>CAKZKY010000435.1 GCA_937124575.1 uncultured Pseudomonadota bacterium
TTTATTGCAAAACCAAGACATCTGAAATTTTTATTGATAACCCGAGATTTTACTTTTCGAACGAAAACGAGAATATTATCGTTTATCGGGAAGGAGGATAAAAAATGATGAGATTCAGAAATATTTTAAAAAAAATGATACCTGGGGGCGTTAAGGCAAAAGGTGATGTAAGGTTGGAGATGATTGTCATAAGAGCGGATGGAACTGTAGAAAAATATATCAAAGATAAAAAAGGGCAAAGGAGGATAAAATAATGGGATACATCTATACTCAGGCAGGTGAAGAATTGATCGTCGACCGGATCGATGGGACTCTCTCCGGTTCAGCCACCGATTATATCGGCGCCGGTACAGGAACTGGCACATTTACTAAGGCATCAAATGAATTGTTTGGGGAAGTTTCTGAGGCAAGAGTTGCGGCAACGAAAAGCCAGCCTACCCCAGATAAAAATCAATGGGAGGGGATACAGACCTATACGAGCTCTAAAACGATTACCAATGCCGGAGTTTTTTCTGCCCCTACTGGCGGAACGCTCATTGTCGCGGCAGATGGCCTCTCGCTCGCCATGAACAGTGGCGACTCGATAATATTTATTTTTACGCTTGAGCAGACATGATGCTCGATTTTGACAGATCGCTCGAAAAACAACCATCTGAAGAGCTTACGATCAGGCTGGAACTTGCGAATCTTTATTCTTCACTGGTCATCTCCGGCTATGCGCTCGTTTCCGCAGAGGCGAAGGTTTTTGATTCGAAAGGAACCGATGTCACGAGCTCGATGGTTTCCGGCACGCCCTCCATTGATGCCACAAACAAATATGTATTTGTAACGGTCATTGATGGGGCAGCAGGGAAAGATTATTTTTTGCGGCTCCAAACAACCTGGGCCAAAGAAGGTCACCCCAACCAAAAACCTGAATGCGACCTGCTGATCCAGGTAAGAGAGAAAGGATTTTAAGATGACACTCAAAGATAAAGTTTATGATTATGTCAGCCGGCAGGACCGGAGACGGTCAATCTTTATTCCTGAATTTGATGAGACGATCTATTTTACGCCCGTCAATGTCCTGGAGATGGAAAAGATCATGACCCTATCGGGCGGTGGGGCTTCGTCAAAAGATTTTCATCTCTGGACGATCATCGAAAAGGCCGAAGACTCCGAAGGGAAGAAGATATTTTCCATCGAGGACAAACCCATTCTCGAAAAGATGGACTGGGCGATTATATCTCGGATCTCAAATGAGATTCAGAGGATCGAGCCTTATGCAGAGACAAAAAAAAATTCTCCAATAACGCCTTCCTGAGAAATCTGTTCGCTCTCGCCGACAAGAAGCGAACGTTTATCAAAGATCTTGAAAATCTAACCCTTGAAGAGATGCAGGGCTGGATTGCATTCTATGAGTTGCAGGCTGAAGAGTCTAATAAAACCTGATTTTGAGTAATGAATTGAGGTTTTAAATGGCCGGCATCACCTTAAGCATTGAAGTTGATGACAAAGGCAGCGTCAAGGTCAAGCAGTTTGCTGAAGAAACGAAAAAGGCCCTTGATGAGATGAAGAGAGGACCTGCACAGGCTCAGGGGCCTCTTAATTCTCTGAAAGAGAGCTGGGTCGGTCTGACCGCAAAGGTCACGGCGGCAACAGCTGCCATCTATGCCGTCACAAAAGCTTTTTCGTCATTTGTAAATGAAGCCGCTGAAGCCGAAGCCATTGAAAACAGGCTTCGCTTTGCTCTTGAAACAACCGGTTATACCTGGCAATACGCCAAACAGGCCGTTGATGAATTTGCAAATTCCATCCAGGCCACCACCCGCTTCTCTGATGAGCAGGCCCGGCAGGCCCTGACTGACATGATGATGTATACCCAGGAATTTTCCAAAGCCCAGGAGGGCGCAAAATTAGCGATGGATATGTCCGTACGCACCGGACGGGACCTTACCGAGACCACAAGGCTCATCGGCATGGCCATGAGCGGCAATGTGGAGATGCTGGGTCGCTATATTCCGGAGCTCCGGAATCTCGAAGCCCGCCTCGGAGAAAATGCCACGATGGCCGAGAAGGCAGAATATGCGATGAAGATTCTGCAACAAAAATTCGGCGGCACAGCCAGGGCCGATCTCAATACCTATGCCGGCGCGCTGGCTCAATTTAATAATGCCTGGTCCGACCTAAAAGAGACTCTCGGTGTGCATCTTTTGCCGAGGTTAAAAGAAGTTTTCGAATGGTTTAAAAAATTGATTGATGTTGCCAATGAATGGGCGGGGAAAGGAAAGCCCGACACCGTTCTTTCGAAGCTAAAGAGTGATCTGAAAGAGGCAGAGCGGACTATCGGGTTATATGAAGATTTTTTGAAGAAAGCCGAAACAGCAAAGCCAGGCACTATCTATAGGCTCGGCCCCGAGGCCATGCAGGAGGCAAGGGAGCGCCTCCATATGTGGAGGGATTGGGCAAGATATCTTCAGGAGCAGATTGCCCGGGAAGAGAAGACGATCAAGGGCCGGATCGCCGCCGAAACCAAAAAAGATGTCTTCGCTCCGGAGAAAAAGAAAGAGAAAACGAAAGAGATCGGGGAGGACTCTCTCTCCGCCTGGAATGCAATAATTAAAAAGGCGGAGGAATATGGCGAAGTATTTATGGCCCAACGTGAGCTTGCCGAAAGGGGTTGGGTTAAAGAGAAAGATATTATAGAACAGGTTCGAGAAGAGCTTGCCAAGCTTGAAAGAACGGCTAATGAATGGGGAGAGGTTACAATCGCCAGGCAAGAATTGATAGAGGCCAACTGGAAAAAAATTGCAGAGGAAGAATATTGGGCCATTAAAGAAGGAATAGAGCATGCAAAACTTCTACATCAAGCCTGGCTGGAGGAATATACAAAAACCTCTGAATGGCAGACGGTCTGGGAGGGAGCCATTCAGAGTATTGGCCAGTCAATGCAATCCGGATTTTTTGATCTTTTTAAGGGTGGTATCAAGGACATCTCTGACTGGTGGAAGGGATTCTGCAATAATCTCGTTCAGACATTCAGCAGAGCCATAGCCCAGATGATCTCCAACTGGGTCATCTTCGGAAACATCACCGGCCAACCAAAAGAAAAAGGCGGAGGCTGGGGCGGGGTGTTAGGCCTCATAACAAGCGTAATCAAACCTTTCGGCGAGGGCGGTATTGTCCAGGGCTGGAAGCCCGTCAGACAATTTCAGCACGGGGGCGTGGTCGACCGCCCCACTCTCGGCATGATCGGCGAAGGCGGCCCGGAAGCTGTCGTGCCCCTGAAGCACGGAAAGATTCCGGTCGAAGGAACAGGGAAGACAAACGCAAATCTGTTCTACATCTACGCAATGGATGCTCAATCTTTTAGAGAATTTGTCAAGCAAAACCCAGAAGCAATTATCGAGGTTTTTAATACGGATGCGCGGAGGGCCGGCCCGACTCGCGGGATTATTAAAAACGCATAGGTGATTTATGACCTTACAAACTTATCCGTCGGACCCAAAACCTTCTTATTCTTATGTTATCGACAGCGAATTCAGAACGATCATTTCTGACTTCGAATCGGGCAAAGAACAGAGGCGCTCCATATGGCGCTTTCCAAAAAGAACATTTGCCCTGATTTATAAAGTTATGAGGATGACCGATGCAGAAAGAAATGTGGTTTATGATTTCTTTCATAATCGGAGAGGCTCCTACGAACCTTTTTGGTTTTTTGATTTTATAAAACGGAAGTGGATTGACCAGTATGTCGGTTACGGAAACGGAACAACCGCCATCTTCGATCTTCCTTCAAAAACAACAACCCAATTTCCGAAAGTCTATGTGGCAGGCATCGAGAAAACGAGAACTGTCCATTGGAATTTTCTTTCCGGAGGAGGAGAGGGCGGAGCCGACCGGATTCAATTCACATCGGGCAATATCCCTTCCGCCGGACAGTTAATCACTTCAGACTTGGAAGGCTATCTCCGAATCAAAGGTCGATTTAAAGACGATAAGTTCACTGAAGAGATTTTCACTCTCGATTCTGAAAATATTTCTTTATCTATTTATGAGGTCAAGTATTGAAAACTTTGCCTGTCGAATTAACCCAGGAACTCGCCAAAGAGTATCATTCTCTACGGCATCTTTTTCAGATCTCCCTGAGCTCCATTTATCGTTATACCGATGCCGATATCGATATCTATTATAACGGCTATTGGTGGAGCGCAAAAGGAATCGACTTCGATGCGGTGAAATTATCGACCTCTCCAAGAGTGGACAGCATTTCATTTTCGATTGACAACGTAGACAGAACTTTTTCTGCTATCGTCCTGAGCGAAGAAACGAGAGGAAAAGAATGCCAGATCTGGAGGGTGGCCCTTAATAAAAACATGGCGGTCATCGGAGCAACCAAACTTTTTGTGGGGTATCTCGATGCCATTGAGATCGACCATAAAAGGGCAAGATTCGAAGTCTATAACCATTTTATCCGCTGGAAGATGCTGACGCCAAGAAGATTTCATGGCCCGACCTGTATGTGGACTTTTAAATCCTATTATTGCGGATATTCAGGCACAGAGACATGGTGCGACCACTCCTGGGAAAGATGCACGGCCCTGAATAATAAATTGAATTTCTCAGGGTTTAGGTGGCTGCCTTTTCTCATTGAAAAACAGATCTGGTGGGGCAGGATTCCAAAATGAAAAGAAATGAATTTACGCTGAAACTCCAGAAGTTTATTGACGCTCCTTTTGCCCTGGGTGATAAAACCAGGGGCTGGGATTGCCTCAATATCCTGGCCGAGTTTTACGATTCCATCGGCAAATCCTTCCCTCGCCAATATAAGGATTTTGATGAATTCAATTATGCCGAGAGATGGAAGGCGGGCGAGGGGAGAAAAGAGTTCAGGGAATTTCTTTTGTCTCTCGGCGAATCCGTCAATCCCAATTACGCCCTTGAAGGCGATTTGTTTATCATGGAAGGAGAGGAGATGACCTTCCCTGGAATCTATCTGGGGCGCGGGCATCTTCTTATGGTTTTTGACAAGGGAGTAAGGGTCGTTCCTTCAAAATTTTTCAAAAAAAATATTGTTGATGTGAGAAGATTATAATGCGCTGGCAATTCTGGAGAAAACAACCGAGCCTGAAATACGAAAGAAATTTCGTCAAGCGGCAAAACCCTATCATTGTTCTCCGTGAAGTGGTTAGCGCTATCGTTACCGCCATAGCCACAGTCTTGAAGAAAGTTGTTATCACCATTGCGGGATATAAAATCACTGTTGGAATGATCGCTTATGCAGCTCTCGTCGCTGGTTATGCCTGGTATTCTTATTCTCAGAGCCAGAAGGCCAAAAAACAGGGCCAATTTAGGGACCTGCGGGCCTCGGGTCATCTCATCAATACAAGATCGACAAGCGAACCTGTTCCCATTGTTTACGGGACATGTCGCGTTGGCGGAAATATTGTCTATCAGAACGCGACCGGCGATAATAATAAATATTTTCATCAGGTCATCACTTTTTCAGAAGGGCCGGTGAAAGGGATCAAACAGGATAGCGCGGGAGATAGAATCTGGCTGGATGACAAAAGGATTCAGGATTTCGGAAGTTATGCCTACTGGGAATTTTTCAGGGGAACCGAGACACAGAATGTCTGCCAAACGCTTAAGAACGCCGACCCAAACTGGGACGACGCCATGCGATATACGGCCTATCTCTATCTCAGGCTTGAATATAACGAGGAAAAATTTGCATCTCTACCGAACGTGACATTAGAGTTGGAAGGACGGGAGATATATGATCCGAGAAGCGGCCAGACCGCTCACAGCGCAAATAATGCTCTCGTGGCCTATGACTTTTTGAGGAACGACAGATATTCAATCGGCCTTCCTGCCGGTATTTTCGATATTGATTCTATAAAGGATGCTGCCAATTGGTGTGATGCCAATGGATATCAGTTTAACGGTCCCATTTTGGATCGGCAAACCGTTATCGATAATTTTGACGATATCCTGAGGAATTTCAGGGCTGGCCTGGTCTGGAGCGAGGGCAATTATAAATTATTGATTTATGAATACGATACGCCAGTCATGCATCTAACGGAAGATGATATCGAGGCCGACAGCTTTAAGATTATCGTTCCGGGCATCCCCGAAACTCCCAACCGCGTTATAGTCCATTATAATGATGTGATCGATAATTATGTTTCTAAATCGAGAGTGATAGAAAACATAGATGCCATTCTGCTCTATGACCTCGAAGAGAGAGATTTTGAGCTCGAACTGAAAGGAACGGTCAGCGCCGAGCAAGCAACCAAACTCGGAACTTATTATGTTGACCGGAACCGCCTGAATTATCAATTCTCGTTCTCGTGCCATCCCCGGGCTCTCGCCCTCGAGCCGATGGATATGATCCAGGTTACCCACGGACTCCCTGGATGGTCTGGGAAGATAGTCAGGGTTTTGGATACCAATCTTTTGCAGGACGGAAGAGTGCAGTTATCGGTTCTTTCCGAGACGCCGGACCTGTATGATGATGACGTCAGCACGGCCCAACATAATGCGTATCAAACCAATCTGCCCAGCCCAACCGATCCGCCGCCGAACGTGAGCAATCTTCTGGTCGTGGAAACATCCGGCCAGACAGGAGTTAAAATCTCTTTTGCAAGGCCGGGAAGCCATACAAACTGGAGCCACTGCCAAATTTTTGTTTCGAGAGATAACCAAACCACTTGGGAATCCATTGTTTCATCCTCCACAGACAACGCTTATATCTTCCGAGATGTCATTGCGGGAAACACTTACTATTTTAAAGTGGTCAGCTACTCCTATCATCATGTCCCGTCAGCGAGCCCTCCTGTTTATGGGATTACTATCGGGGGCGTATCAGGCCCCACACCTTCAAATCTGACAGCAACAGCGGCCTTTAAAAACATTATGCTTACATGGGTAAATCCGGCAGATCCGAATATCTACTTCATAGAGATATGGTGCGCGGCGACGAACAACCGGGCCAATGCCTCAAAGGTCGGTGAAAGTTTCGGTGATTCTTTTACACACAACGTGGGGGCTTATGGAACAACAAGGTACTACTGGATCAGGGCAAAAAATAAAAACGGGAGTTATGGTGGATGGCATCCATCTAATCAGTATGGAGGCGTCTCCGCAACAACGGCGCAGGTGGCTACCAGCGATCTAATCGATGGGGCAGTGGTCGCACAAAAATTGGCCAACTCTGCAGTGATCACTGAAAAAATTGCCAATCTGGCGGTTGATTCTTCAAAGCTCGCCAATCTGGCAGTCGAAGCGGCAAAGCTGGCAAACAGTGCAGTGACTGCCGAAAAAATAGCCAATGCCGCTGTTGGATCGGCGGCGATTGCCAATCTCGCCGTTGGCACGGCACATATTCAG
>CAKZKY010000436.1 GCA_937124575.1 uncultured Pseudomonadota bacterium
CTTACGCCTGTTGCAGAGTGGGATTTAGCAACAGGAATGTTGATCAGGACATCGCTATCCAAAACCTCTTTGATGACTTCGACCCGTTCCAACACCTTGCCCTGGGGGATATGGATCTCTTTAAAAAACTTTCTTTCCTGGACGGCCTGGACATAAACTCCAGAGATGTTCTTGCATGCCTCCCGAATGCCGGTTCGTTCGAGGCAGAGTTCTGCCCGATGGAGCGTATGATCCAGTATTAAAACTTGACGAGCACCAGCATGGATACAAGCCTCTGCTACAGTGGCTACGACAAGGGGATGGGTGGTGGCGCCCACATCAGGCGTTCGGGCAAAAGACATATTGGGTTTGAGCACGACGCGATTTCCTTTTTTAACAAAGCGGGAAATCCCACCCAGGGCTTCCAATGCCTTTTTGGTCGCATCAGCAGGCTCTCCGGAGATCACAGCAAGGTCATATTCTTCTTTAGAAAAAGAGAGAGATGACCTACCCGTGACCCCTAATGCGGTTCCTGCGGCAACCATTTTCAAAAATTTACGCCGTGTTATTTTTCCTTGTCTATCCACAAATCACCCCTTTCCCCTTTTTAACCCCTCCCTACCTCCCCTTAATTTAAGGGGAGGCGAAGTGGGGTTATGTTTTTTTCAACCAGGCCACATCTCGAATTTTCTTCAGGACGTTAAAACCAATCGCACATTTCACTCGGCAAAAGGAACAATCCTCGCAGACCCTATCGGGAAGGTCGAGTGAGGTAATCAAATCCTGAGCATGTGCAATATTTCGGTAATCGTAAGTATACATATAAGCTCGCATCAAATCAGGGATCGGAAGTTTTTCGGTGCATTGTCCAAGACATTGCCTGCAACCCTGACAGTATAATCCGGGCAGAGAGGCTTCTTTCTGCAAATCCATCTTTTCCTGTTCAGTGAGTGTGAGATCATTCATGATCGCAAGATCGGTCTCGAGGTGTTCGAAAGTGGTGAAGCCAGCAATCACGGTATGGACGTTTGGATCCTGAAGGATCCATTTGAAAGAGGCGACGATATTTCGGGTGGTTGGCTGCTGCTGGAAAGCACCACGTACCGCTTTCATACCGACAATTCCAAGGCCTGCATTAGAGGCCCTGGCAATGGCTTTTCTTACCTCTTGATAATGTTTCTGCTTGAAGGTGTAGGCGGTCAGGATGACATCATGGACTTTCGAGTCGGTCACCGCATCGATAACCTCCGGTTCGTTGCTGTGTGTGGAAACCCCCGAGAAACGTATTTTCCCGGCTTTCTTTGCCAGCTCAAATGCCTTCAGGATGGGCTCGTACATGACGGATTCTTTTCTGGAGACCCCGTGTTGATAGAGGATATCCACATAGTCGAGCCCCAGCCGCTTCAAACTGATATCGAGCCTTTTTAGAAACTCTTCGGTTGTCGCCCCTTCCAGATAGAGGCCTGTCGTCCTATTCTGGGGAAGCCCCACCTTAGTAGCAATATAGAATGAATCTCTGGGTCGTCCCTTAATAACACTGCCAATGGTTTCTTCGTTCCGGCCCTGCATGTATCCATGGGCTGTGTCGAGAAGCAACACTCCTGAATCCAGCGCCGCACGGATCAGGTTTGGATTGTCGGTGAGCATGACGCCCATGTTGATGACCGGAAGCTTCAGGCGGGTCTTTCCCAGAGTGCGGTAGATAAACTTCTTCTCTTTCCCTTTCGCCTCGACAAGTTTTATTTCCTGTTTCGTATTGAACGGAGGAAGAAAAAAGAGTCCTCCAAACCCCGCCAATGTGGATTTCATGAAATCCCTTCGGCCAATTAGCTTTTGCCCCATGCTTTCCACCTTTCTCCCACTTAACTTTAGAAACTTTAGATCACTTTATTGGTAGCCTTTCTCCAAAGAGCTTGAGGTATCTTGAACGGAGCGAAACTTCATTAAGATTAAGTATACCCCAGATATATCTCCCTTGCCAATGAAGACCAATTTCTCCATGATGGGGATCTGAGAGTGCGTAGCGGCCCTCTGTTACTTCTTTTCTTGGGCTCTTGATGGTTTGGAGGTATTTTCCAATCATGGCCTTGCACTCATCCCTGTTTTCCCTCTCTATGATAAATAAT
>CAKZKY010000437.1 GCA_937124575.1 uncultured Pseudomonadota bacterium
GGGATATGGGTGGTCAATACTCCGGATGCCAATGATATTTCGGTGGCAGAACACTTTTTTGGGTTAGCACTCATCCTATCGAAGAGATTGAAGCAGGGAGAGAAAGCTTTTCGTGAGGAAGGGAGGTGGGAAGCCCGTTATCACTATATTGGAAATGAACTTCATGGAAAAACTTTGGGGATTCTTGGGTTCGGAAGGATTGGGAAAGCCATTGGACGGATCGGTTCCCGAGGATTCAATATGAAAGTTCTCTACTATGATACAATTCGTTTCGAAGAAGTAGAAAAAGAACTCGGAGCTGTTAAAGCGAGTTTGGAGGAGATTTTTAAACAATCGGATTACATCTCCATCAACCTCCCAATGTTGCCAGCGACAAAAGGGATCGTGGGAGAGAGAGAATTGAGAATGATGAAACAGACTGCTTACATCATCAATCTTGCGAGAGGACCGGTCTGGGATGAGGGGGCTCTTTATAAGGTGTTAAAGGAAGGAAGGATTGCGGGAGCTGGAACGGATGTCTTTGAGGTGGAGCCGGCGACCAAAGACCATCCATTGCTCGAGTTTGATAATTTCTTCGGAACCCCTCATATGGCAGCACACACCGAAGAGGCACTCAAAAGGATGAGCCTCGTGGCAGAGGATGTCCTTCGAGTATTGGAAGGAAAGGTTCCAGTCCATCCGGTGAATCAACCCCGACAATAGGTGATGGTTCAGCAAGACCCTTCTTTTCGCCTTTTTGGTCGGATCTGGAGAGCGACATTTATAAGCCGGCCCAATCGTTTTCTGATCTACTGCAATCTCAATGGCAGGACCGTGCCTGCCTTTCTTCCAAACCCCGGACGCCTCCAAGAATTGCTGATTTCAGGACGCCGTGTCTATCTTATCAGAGAGGATGGGTTTCGTCGTCGAAAGACTCATTTTACAGCCGTTGCTGTCCTACGCAATGGAGTTCCGATCATGCTTCATACCCACCGAACCAATGCAATGGTAAAGTATCTTCTTCAGAGGGATAGAATCCCCGGGTTGGAAGGAGCCCGAATCATCAGATCTGAAGTTCTTATGGGAAGAAATCGTTTTGACTTTCTCCTAAGGAAGGGGAAAAAAGAGATCCTTCTGGAGGTGAAATCCTGTACTTTGGTTGGGCAAAGAGTGGCGATGTTTCCTGATGCGATCACAGAAAGGGGCACACGGCACCTGAGAACACTGGCAGCCTTTTCAGAACACGGAAAGAAAGGGGCGGTCCTGTTTATAGTCCACTGGCCTTTTGCTGAGTTTTTTATGCCGGATTATCACACCGATCTCAATTTTTCGAAGGCATTTCTCGACGTCCGCCATAAAATCAAGATTATCCCCCTCTCCATAAGATGGCAAGAAGACCTGTCGCTCCTGCCCGAGACCAGACGTCTTCAAATCCCATGGGGCTATATCGAAAAGGAAGCGAGAGATCAAGGGAGTTATCTTCTCATTTTAGAGCTTCGGAGGGGACGAAAGATCTCGATTGGAAAGTTGGGAGATCCCTTTTTCAAAAAGGGATTTTATGTCTATGTTGGTTCAGCTATGGCCCATCTCACCAAAAGGATCGAAAGGCATCGCCATTTGAGAAAGCGACACCACTGGCATATTGATCAATTGAGGGCTCAAACCGATTTTATATCGGCTTTAGTCATTCGGTCTTCAACCCGCCTCGAATGCGAGATTGCTGAAAGGTTATCCAAAATATGTGAATGGACCATTCCAGGGTTTGGCTCAAGCGATTGTGCCTGTCCTACTCATCTTTTCGCTATGTCAGAGAATCCAATCCATTCGGAAAACTTCCAGAATTTACTCCAATACTTCCGCATGGACCGATTTGGACAATAATTACATCCTAAATTGAGCGATTTTTTCACCCTTCACAAGGGGGGCGGGGAGGCCTAAAAAGCCTTTTAGAGCGATTACCTTTG
>CAKZKY010000438.1 GCA_937124575.1 uncultured Pseudomonadota bacterium
AAAGGGAAGTTACCCTCCTCTTACAATAAGAGCGGTTAAGGGGGAGTTAACACGCTCTCCAATCCCCCCCTCTTAAGGTAAGAGGGGGTCAGGGGGAGTTACAGAAGGGGCCGGGGGAGTTACAAAAGAGAGATTGAGAAACGAGGAGGTGATCGTATGAAAATTTTTCTAATTACTTTTATTCTTATGTTTATTTCCACCTATTTCCCTGGAATCCAAGAAACGCCATTTGCACAAATATCAACCCAGAAAGTATCACCCGTCAAGCAGGCAGAGCAACCCAGGCAATTTCAAGCACAACCAAAGCCCCAAATTCACGTATCCCCTGGCGGCATCATAAAGGTAACGGTTGATGCTCAACCAGGTCAGCCGTTTCTCCTACCCGCCTTGGTATTAGGATTGCGACATAACATGAACCAGGAGTTAATCTATCCCTCCAATCATATGGTATTCTTTTCAGCGCCCGCAGGCTCCCCTGTTATTCGAATGTACGGGGGCGATTTCGGTGCTCCCAACCACAGAGGATACGAATGGTGGACGATTAATGATCATCCTTCAGCAGATCCAAATTCCTATATATTGCCACCTGGGATTCTTTTCGCTCTGAAACACAATAAGAACCAAGGGAATCAAAGAAATATCGCCCTATTCGGGAGAGATCCGATCACTGGGCCAGAAAAATTTTCAAAATTTAAAAAATATTTTGGTGGTGATCTTGGTGGAGGAACCCATGCGGGAGATGGTTATTATTGGTACGAATCTACCGGGGAGGGCTTTTCTAATTGGGGGATTATTGACAGATTACCTAAGTGGACTGTTGTAGGACTTAAGCATTCCAGAAATCAGCGGGACAAAGTCTTTGTTTGGAGTGGCAAGAAGTACGATCCTATGAATCCAAGTATTCTTCCACCACCCAAATTTCAAAGGGTGTTCGGAGGCGACAGAGGTGCAAGTGCTGGCGAGGGTTATTATTGGTACGAAAAAGTAACAGGTCCGGAGGTTATATCCATCCCCAATCTGACTGTAAGGCTTAATCGAAGTCTTCTCGTAAGTTCATCCGACCCTCAGAATACGGATTCAGATCGTGATGGTCTTTTGGATATGCTGGAAGGTGAACTTGCAACGGTTTTCAGCCCTTACTTTATATTCGATAGTGATGAAGATTCCCGTCAACCACATGAGCCGATCGTACTTTTCCAGGTACGTCCAATCGATCTGAGAAACCCAATCAAGCGTATCGGGGTCAAATTGGTTTTCTTGTTCGCCAAGGATGGTGGATATAAGCGCTCCCCGTGTGGCAATCCCCACCCTGGCGATAACGACGACGCCTACTATGAATTGATATCGGGAGATAACGGATTTACCTGGACTGTCAATAAAATCCTCCTTTCATTCAAGGGACTAACGTGGCCACATAACTCTCGCCTTGAAGTTCATGAACTCGCTCATCCGATTATTTATATGTCGGCATCCAAACATCACATGTATTTCACAAAAGATTGGGATGGTAATGACTCTCTCTACAGCGATTGGGTTGCTGGACCGGGGAGGTGCAACGATGCCGTGAATGGTCTCGGAAGTAGAATCCGTGCGGATGTCACTTCTTTTCGTAAAGTGAGTCCTCAAATCCCTTATAATAATGTTGGTGAGCCTGAGGCTCATCCAAGTCCTCCATTTGTTGATGATTTATCTTATTTCTATCGAGACCAATCTGCTTGGCAAGATAAAAAATTTTACGAGGTTGGTAATATGAAAACCAAATGGATGACCTTCCGGTGGAATTGATTTGAAATTTACCTTGAATTGAAGAAAATCTCTTTTCTACATCTTCCGTTTATTAGACGAAAAGGCGGCAAGAGGGCTTATATATTCGTTATGTTTGTATGGAAGGAATTAACATATGTGTAATTGATGTTCGATACTTTATTGTGTCACAGAATCTCTTTGGCGGTTTTACCATTACTCGACTGTGAAATTAAAGGTAACCTTATAAACTTCATAGAGATAGTGTCAGGCCTACACTATTGACTGGATTCGTGGAGCCCTGCGAGGATTTTCATCGTTCGAGAGTGATGCTCCTTCAGGGCTCCTACGGATAATGATAATGATCCATAATACCGAAATTCCAATAGGGGGAATAAAATGAAAAACAAAACAATTTTGCCCCTCGCTTCGATCATTGTTTTATGCCTCTCTTTCTTTACCCTAGCTCAGGAGAGAGCGGCTACAAAGCCTGCTACGCAACAGCAGCCAGCCATCCAACCACAACCTCTTCCGAAGGCGCCAACGATTGATCCGGCTATGTTGCGGAGACTTCAGGCTTCTGTCCCTCGTGCCGCAATGATCAATACTCTTATGGGGAATCCTGCATCAAGGGCAGAACTTGAGAATTTGGCTAAAACCGCAAAAATTCAAGTCGGCGAACTTTCTACAAAAACGCTTGGAGGAAGTCCAGTCTCCCCCACACCCCAGGGACAGCTAATTGATCAGTTAAATTGGAGTGCTGGTATTAAATTGTCGATGATAAAAAATAAACCGACGTTTTTTCACCCTCAGAGTAATTCAACAAGGTCTGTGGGCAGGATAAGCATTTACGGGGTGCATTTATGGTCAGAGTATATTTCTCACCACATAGAAAATGACGTTTTCCAAACCCACCGAATTATTCTTGACCTTAATCTTCCCTTGACACCAGCAACCTATCTGATTGCTATTCACTCGTCTGATATGCCTTCCGAAATGACTATAGCTGATAGAAATCCTAATCGGAAGATACAAAATTTCTTACCACTGAGTTCGGCAGGCGGCTTTGTGGCTTTGACTACTATTGTACCTCATGTTTATATGGAAGGAATTAATATATGTATAATTAATGTTGGATACTTTATCGGGTTACAAAATCTCTTCGGCGGTTTCACTATTACTCGGCTGTAAAATTTAAGGTAACCTTATAAAGCTAATGGGGCGATTTTGTAAAATTGTGCTAATGACCTTCATCGCAAGTCTAATTCTAACAACGGGCAGTTTAATGAATTCACCTGAATTGCTTGTCAAGGGAGAAAATGTTGTGACACCGATCACCGTAACGGTCAAGGCACCGTTTCCAATCGATCAGAAACTTCAGGATAGACTTGTGGGAATAACACAGGACCTCATCAGAAAGAATCTCTCTGATATCCTAATAAAGAGCGTATCCGCAAATGCGGAAACAAATATCATTAAGAAAACCCCTAAGGGATACATCGTGGAGACACTGGTTATGAGCTTGTTCAGAGAGACATATACTGCCCAGATGTCAAGGATCGAATTCACTTATGAAGATGAGAAGGTGACCATTCGGACTGTGGAAAGTTCTTATCAGCCCAAGTAATCTTTTTAACCCCTCCACACCTCCCCTTAATTTAAGGGGAGGCTGGGTGGAGTTACTTAACACCCCCATCCCCCTTTTATCTTAAAGAGGGGGAAGGGGAAGTTAAAAGGGGAGGCAAGGTGGGGTTACTGAACACCCCCTCTTAATTTAAGAGGGGGTTGGGGGGAGTTAAAGGAGGTGCAAAAATGAAAAAAAGCAAATATCGACTCATCTTGATCATGGTTTTAGTCGCAGGACTTCTTTTCTCAGGGGCACGGGTCAGCTTTTCTCAGCAACAACCTCCAATTAAGGGAGGACCCACTCCGGCCGCACCGGTAGCCGCGGTCAAACTAGATGTCAGCATCAGGTCACACATCCAATTATCTCCAGAGGTTCAGAACAGGCTTATCGCTGTTTCAAGAGATTTGGTTACCCGGAATCTTTCTGCAGAACTCTCAAGGGGTCTGTCAAGCCGGGCAGAGACCAATGTCCTTCGTCAGACGCCAAAAGGTTATATCGCCGAAACGGAGATTGTCAAGCATTTAGTTGAAATTTTCTGTGGCTCCCTGGTGCACCCATCTTCAAATATCCCTATGCCGCTTT
>CAKZKY010000439.1 GCA_937124575.1 uncultured Pseudomonadota bacterium
CCCCCCCTTAGAATAAGGGGGGATTAAGGGGGCTTACAAGAGGGAGCCAGAGGGAGTTAAAAAGGGATTTAATAACCCCTCCCTTCCTCCCCTTAATTTAGGGGGAGGGACAAATAATTATTAAGGGGGATGAAGGGGGGTTACAAAACCCCCGCAGGAGGATGAAATGAAAAAAAATTGCCTTCTCATCATCTTATTGTCTGTTGGAGTCATCTTATTATCAGACTTTGCCTACGCGCAATTCATCATCAAACTGAAGAGCGGAAGGGAGATTTACACAGAGGCCTATCAGGATGAGGGAAAGCATGTCGTGGTCTACCTCAAGGCCGGAACCCTTAAAATTTCAAAGGGCGACATCCTCTCCATCACTCAAATAAAAGAAAAAAGAGTCGTTGAAGAGGAAGAAGTCAAAGTAGAAAAGAAAGAAGAGAAAGTGGAAAAGGTGACCACAGAGGAGAAGAAGGAGACAGTAGAGAAAAAGGAGGTTAAGAAAGAAGAAGCTGCCGCAAAACCCGGAAAAGATCCCAATTTCACCGACGCCGAAATCGAACAATACAAAAAGAGAAAGAAAGAGACCCAGGCACGATTAGATGAGGCCAAGAAGGTTTATTTCGACACTATAGACAAAGAAGAAAAAAATAAAGCAAGGAGAATAATGCTTTCTATCGCTAATGAGATGTCAAATCTTCAAGAAGAGGTGAAGAAAAAGAATAATGGAATTATTCCTAAATGGTGGCAAGAAGAATGATATGCAATTGAGTTCAATTTAGAATTCTTCTTTCCATCGCGTTAATCTTTGAGGTGAAATATTGCCTTCATCACTTAACCATCTTGCCACGCTACTGCAATATAATATACCTGCATTCCCCTGAACATCTATCTCAATGGTCGCTGCTTCACCAGCAATGATTCCTCCCGTCACATTCTTTTGACCGCCTCCAGTATAGTCCAAAGCCCCTGTTACTATAATGATTCCATACCAAGTAAAACCTCCGCTCAATTCAAGATTCCCATCCACGAGAAGAATTCCTGCTCCGCTTGTTCCTCCCGTCAATTTAATGGTCCTATTCCCCTGCATATTAAAATAAACAAAATTTGGACTTCCTGAGTATTGTAATGGCGTTGATGTTTGGTCAGCTACACTCGTGCCAGTGGGGAAGGTTGGAGTTCCCCACGATTGTCCGGCTAATGTTTGATTCTGTGAATAATTATACGTATAATTCGCAAACCCCTTTAAGTAAGCTATTGATCCTGCTAAATCTAAGTTCGGGATACTATATTTAATAGCTGGATTACCGAGAATTGTAGGGTTTCCTGTTGTCTCTACCGCATTTGAATTCGTTACTGGCAAAGTTGAAGCAACTCCAGGTTTATTTATCCCTCCTCCGCATCGGTCGTTCCCTTCAATGTACGTAGAACTTCCTCTGATATTTACCGGATTTTCTGCATAAAGAGCTGCAGGTGGATCAAGGTTAGGACGTTTACTTATTTCTACTTCTATGACTTTATATCCTCCGTCTGCGGTAAATCCATGGCTTCTTGCAATATAGATAGGGGAGTCACCCGAAAAGGCAACATTACCTGCCGCATCGAGTTTGTGCCTTACTTCTACTCCAAAATCCATTTGGGTTTGTAGGCTTGACTCTGTTTGTAGTTTAGCGGGATCAGGGGCTTGACCAAAGCTGTTGGCCCCTTGCCCTCCAGTTGTCGAAAGACGAAGCCTCCAAGTAGTGGAGGAAGGGAAATTATCAGTAATTTCACTGGTTGCTCCTGGCCTGAATCTCCCTAAAAATTCGTTAATGCCCGCCTCTGCCACATAGAATGCTTGGTCAGAGGCCCTTTTGTTGCCGGCGATCATGTTGTCGAAAGTGGCTAAATTGACGCCACTTATGCCAATCAGAGTGACAACCAGCAAAAGTAATATCGCTACTACGAGGGCAATGCCCTTTTCATCTTTTAAAATATTTGCTTTCATCTCTTTATCACCTCCAGATTTACCTCGTTAAAAAGCCCCGCTACAAAGCTCTTCTCACAGGGTAAAAGTCTATTGTGTTTATTTTTTCAACGTAACCGTAACCAAATCCCGAAACGGGCTTCGTCACCGTAACCTATTGGTTTATTGGACTTTACTTTTTTTAACTCCCCCTTGCCCCCTCTTACCCTAAGAGGGTGAAAAGGGGGTCTCTTACTCTTAAGAAGGGGAATGTAGTTTGTCTTTATCCCCTCTTATAATCCCAGATTTCTTATCTGAACAGAAGATGTCAACGTCCTTCTTCGGTATCCGCCTCCGCTACCCAATTCAGGGTCTGAAATACTTGTTCTTCCGGTAATGGTAATGATAACTCTTCGAATATTTGCATAATCGGTTGTCGAGGATACTGTTGATCCGTTAGCAAGAACATAACTAAAAGATAAACTCTCTATATTCTCTGCAATGTCCTGCCAATTCGTAGGAGAATTAACAGTTCTTTGTAAAGTCGTTCCGCTTAACCTAAAATCAACCCTTTCAGCGTCGCCATCATATATACCATTTCCATTAGCATCAAATGTAAATCCTATAGTAGTAGAGGTAGCGTTCACAAACCCAAAACTGCCGGTCTTTGCTGGATCCCCTTTATACCCTGCCATTCTCACATATCGAACGATTGTATCCATGGCTATCCGGACATTCTGTTGCGCCTCAGATACCTGTTCTTGAACCGCATAAGTCTTCTGTTGCTTAATAAACGTCTGATACATGGCGCCCATAAGAATACTGCTTATGACTAAAGCAATAAGCAATTCAATGAGTGACATGCCTTTATTTTTAAATAAAATCCTTCCCATTATTTTGCCCTTATGGTTGACCATTCGACTTTGCGGGTAACATTGTTCCCTCCCACCGCTTCCGTCCATGTAACGTTCACAGTAATTGTTTTTAAAGTTGAAGTAGTGTTCACCACAGTCCATCGCCTTGTAAATGTGGTTCCTCCACCAGATGGTGGTATTGTTTTAGTGTCGTTTCCACTGACTACATTGTCGTAAGAAGTATTTCTTAACTCCTCCATCTTATCTTGGGCTAAAATGGTTGCCTGGGTCAGACTACCACTAAAATAGTTACCTCTGATGGCAACGATTTGCATCCCTGCAATGGCCAAAATTCCAATGGCTAAAACCACCAGCCCAATCAGAACCTCAAGAAGAGAAAATCCTTTATTGTTCAAAAGACCTTTACCCTCCCTGTACTATTTAAACCTATTGTTCGTGTTGAGCCTTTTGAATTCGTCAATGTCACAGACCCGCTATTAGAGGTTGAATTGGGATAAAATTTAGCTTCACTACCGGCAAAAGTATTTGTAATTGTAATGCCGGTTGGAAGCGTCTGAGCTACTCCTTCATTGGTCCAACTTGTTGAGCCAGAGCTTGAATTTCCCTTTTGTATTAAAAAAGTCCGATTGGTATTGTCGAAAACAACCTGGTGTTCTAAATTGGTTGATATGGCTTTCATCTGGGCTGTTCTCATTGCAGAAGCAATATCTCTTGCGGCACTTCTTAAACGATAGTGGGGCAACCATGATCCAATACCTGGGGCGATGAGGACAGCTCCAATGGCAATGATGACCATTACGACGATCAGTTCAATCAGCGTAACCCCTTTTTTATTCATCCTTCCTCGAAACATGATGCAAAATTCCTTTATTGAACAATATAGTAATTAAACCCTATTTTTGCAATTAATATGCCACCATCTTAATCTTCAAGGTAATCTATAATTTGTTGATATTTAAACCTTTTTATATTTTGTGGATCGCCAATGTTTCAAATCTTAATGAAAAAAGTCTAAAAACTATGCATTATTTGCATACCTTTGGGGCGTTCATATCGCTTATTGTTTAGGTTCATCTGGCTTTCGTGTGGGTATTTTTTCCCCTAAACTATACTTCCATACCATTCCCCCCTTAAATTAAGGGGG
>CAKZKY010000440.1 GCA_937124575.1 uncultured Pseudomonadota bacterium
GAACCCATTGGAGCTGGAGATATGATGAAAGGGTCCATTCCAGTTGAAATCTCCGAAGTGATGGAGACTGCCGGCATCTCCATTTCAAAGATCGGCGATTTCATCCAGAAACTGGATAACCTGATCGTGAAGATAGAGAAGGGAGAAGGAACGCTGTCTAAATTTCTCACCGATCCTTCCATTTTTGATAACCTCAACCGAAGCATCAAGACCCTATCCCTTACCTTGGAAGAGATCAAAGAATCGCGAGGGACCCTCAAGATGCTCGTCGAAGATCCATCCCTCTATCAAAGGATGGTCTCCGCTGTCAGCTCCATTGAAGACTTTGCCAAAAAAACTGAAGAGTCGGTAGGAGAGATCACCCGAAAGGTCAATGAAAGTCAGGGGACGCTTAAAAAATTAGTGGAAGATCCTACCCTCTACGATAAAGCCCTGGCAACCCTCTCATCAATAGACCGGTTTAGCAAAAAGTTGAACGATGAGACCGGCACTTTAAAGAAGTTAATCGAGGACCCCCAGTTGTACGAAAACCTCAATCAAGGGGCGATCCGTCTCTCTACCATTCTAAAGCGGATTGATCAGGGAGAAGGTCTGGCAGGAGCTTTACTGAAAGAGAAGGAGCTGATTAAAGAGTTGGAGCAGACTCTGGTTGAGTTCAGAGAGGCGGCAGGTGAATTAAAGGAGTTGTTAAAGGACATCAAAGTCAATCCCAGGAAATATTTGAAGTTCAGCATCTTTTGATCACTAAAAAATACCAATAGAAGATTCATAATTTCTCTGGTTGCAAGCTCTTTCCGATGTTTATTCTGGTCGTCGAAGCCTCCAATTCAAATTTCAACTTTGTTATAAATACCATTGATCTTTTGTTGGAGGCCTATCGTTAAACGGATGGCCTTTGCCACCTTCATGTAATGATTAATTTCATCAAGGGATAATTTTCGACCTTTTCTATCCTTCAGATATTTCTCCATCACCTGGTAGGCTCCGATACGGTACTCCCAGATATCTTTTGAGATACCCTCAAAATACTGGTCTTTGTTTATGAAGACTCTCTGCTTGTCTTCGTCATATGAAACCTTCTCAACCTTGTTGGAATTTCCTTTTGGAAAACCGACTTGAGTCTTTTCAAGTTCCGGATGTTTAAGCAAATGAAGCTCCACAAGCTCTTTTCCAAGATTACTTAATTCTTTGAAGACATCATAATCTGAAGGCAGTGGAATCCTCGGAAAATCTATTTTGAGGAATTCCTCATATCGCTTTCGGTAAGTGGGAGAATAAAGGATGGCATAGATGTAGTAAAAGATTTCTTCCGGGGTGGATTCTGATTCAAAAGATTCTTTTATCGCCTCCATGAAAGCAGGCGTGAAGTTTGGAATACGGTGAAGTTGGGAATTATTCCGTAGGGGCAATTCATGGGTTGCCCCTACAGGTTCATCCGAGTAAAGATAAAGGGGGAAAAAGTAATTTGATTCCCTTCCTTTATTAGAGATTAAACACATATCACTCAACTTGTCTGTGATAAATGAATGTTTAAATTGAGTGGAGGTAATCTGTCTTGTAGTAACCAATGCAATATTATCTTTATCGCTTGAAATGAAATGCTTCATTAAATCCCATCTATCACACCCTTGTTCGATTAAAGAAAAGCTATAACATATTCTCCTGTTGTCAAACGCTCTGTAGGAATAAGGATAAATTATATTTTCTAATTTCTCTTGTTTTGCTTTTTCTCTGCCTTCTTTTAACTTCCAATCTCTTGTATCTTTAAGATTTAAAGTCTCTTTTACTAATTCGTCGGGTAGATTTCCGGTGAATACCCATAACTTCTGAATAATTTCCTCTTTTGTAAATCCTACCACAAAATGGTCCCTGTGGGTTTTCACCCCGCTCGACCACTCCTTAAAAACTTCTGTTACCTTCCAGAACTTCTCATATTCAGCTTGCAAGGCAAAATCTTTTGGAACAAAGAACCAATAGGGAGCGAAAGGTTCTAGTTTTTGCCATTTGGTTGTTCGTACATCATTTCCGAAGAGATATTTGTATTTCTCGTCTCTGACTCCCCAGACATCAGCATAATAAACTAATTTTTCTTTGAGTGGTTTTTCTGATTTGATATAAAAGGCGATGGCAACGCCTTGCTGGATGTCGAAGACGTTCTCATCCTTGCCGCCTTCGGGTGTCTTTTCGCCAATTCTTGAAGAACCATGAAGATTCAGGATGTAAATCTCATCGAAGGTTTCGAGAAGCTTTTTTCTCATCCCTCGATGGATTACCCCTGAGAGGTAAGAGTTATTCGTAATAAATCCTAAGATTCCTTTTCCTGCTTGGTTTAACTTCCAGTGTGCAAATCTGATGAACTTTATATAATCGTCCGAGAGGGGCTGAATATTACGCTCACCTCTCACATCTTCTTTATAATCATTCATCAAGTTTTCGATAAACTCAGATTTGTTCTCTGAACTCACTGAGTACGGGGGATTACCCAGGACAACCAGAATAGGAACTTTTTCTTTTATCCTCTTTGCCTCCTGACCTTCTTTTGCAAGGTCAATAAGAAAACTAATCTGCTTTGGGCCCTTCATCTCTAGGGTATTTGTTAAATAAAACTGAAATCGTTTCCCTTCCTTAAACTGGTAACCCATATCTTCTAAAACCATTGAAACCTTGAAATGGCCTACTGTATATGGAGCGACGAGAATCTCAAAGGCATGGAAATGAGGCAGAACATGTTCTTCGATATAGGATTTAAGGAGTCCTCCTTTTTTCTTTTCTTCCAACTCTTTTTGGACTTGTTTGGTCGCCTGGACAACAAATGTGAGAGTTCCCGCAGCTGGATCGAGCAAAGTGACATCACTTGTAGCAAGCCCTTCGCTCTTTTTGAAGCTGTCCTTTAAAATTTCATGAATTGATTTCACGATATAGGAAACAACAGGTAATGGAGTGTAATAAACTCCGAGCCGTTCTCTTTCTTTAGGATTATAAGTGGCAAGAAAAGTCTCGTAGAAGTGGATTACTGGGTCCTCCTCCCATCGAGTGGTTTTGAACTCTTTAATAATTGCCAGAATTTCAGCTTTTTCAAGAATCTGGGTTATGTCATCAACAATCCAGATTAGTGATTCGGGAAAATGAGGTCCAGTCATGGAATAAAATATTTCCTTGAGTAGAGGTAAACTTTCGGGGATTGATTTCCAGGCAGTTTCTCTCTTAAACCCATTTTGAATCTTCATCCTCGCAGCAAAAAGCCCGTAAGTAATGGTCTGCGCATAAAGGTCGGCAAATCTCTCTTTTGTCAGAGTTTCAATCAACTCCTCCTGAAAAGCCTTATAGAATCTTGTAACCTCTTCATTGTCTCTTTGAAGCTCCTCATGGAGAATGTGTTCAAGGAATCGGGTCTTTTTGGCAAGTTCAATGGATAGATCAGAAGATTTCTGAATTTCAGGCGTTGAAAAGGCGAAGAAGTTGCTTAATAAATCAAAGAAGGTTTCTAATTTCTCAGGGGAGGGGGGAGACTTCAGTCTCTGTAAAGTGAAATGACGGCCAACCTGGGCTTTATCTACAGGTCGGCCAGAACGGTATAGTCTAAACTCCAAGAAATTGGTCAGAATAAGGTTGGGCAGCGAGTGACGATATCTCTTTATTTGTTCAGATTCTTCAAGATCTTCAAGGTTGACATCCGGAGGTTTGGCCTCAATATATCCGATGATTTCACCATCCTTGCCAATCCGAAAATCTGGAATTCCTGCCTCGGTCTTCCTGGGTGCGACAAGGACATTTACCCCGGCTTTTTCATGAAAAAACTGGGAACATTCCTCAAAGAATCTTTTGAAAGACGGATAGAAACTTTCTTCCCGAAAGCCACCATCGGTATAGATTTTATGAATTTCCTTGAAATAGGCGGCAAGAGATTTCTCTAATCTATCTCTCTCTGTCTTTTTCATCTCTTTACCTAA
>CAKZKY010000441.1 GCA_937124575.1 uncultured Pseudomonadota bacterium
ATAACTTTGTATATCCCCTTGATCCCTCTTGTTTGAATGAGAGAAAAGGGGGATGGCCCTCATTTGATATTCTTGATTCCAAGGGAGAGAAGAGTGAGAAGAATCGCCACTGCCTTCTGTTCATACCAGGAGAGAATCATAGAGAGGATCTGTTCATTCACTCCCACATTAAAGGCTTTCGACAGGGCCTGGGCAATTTGAACTGTTGAGTAAGCCTCATTGCACTGACCAATATCTAAGAGTCTTGGAATTCCATTGATCTCACCTAAATCCTTATCGAAGAATCGGAACTTTCCACATGCCAGGGTTAAAACCACATAGTCCTTTGGGAGCTTTCCTACAAACTCAGCATAATAGCTTCGTCCTGGTTTGGCACCATCACACCCTCTTACGAGGAAGAAATGGCGAATCGCCTTCCCCTTTACTGCCTCAATCACTTTTTCGGCGACACCCATGACCGCGTTTCTTGCAAACCCTACCACGACCATGCGGCCATTCTTATCTTCCTAAAAGCCCGGCATGGCCAGGGCTTTGTCAATCAGAGGGTTAAAGTTTCTATTCGGGATGTGGAGAATATCAGGCCATGCCACCATGCCGCTGGTAAAAATATTCCCTTCATAGGATTCCCTTGGCTTCTGAATGCAATTGGTCGTCATCAAAATCGCTCCCGGAAAATCAGCAAATTCTCGGGTCTGATTCTGCCAGGCTGTCCCAAAATGGCCATAAAAGTGGTTATAACTTTTCAATCCCGGGTAGCCATGGGCAGGAAGCATCTCTCCATGGGAATAAACATTAATGCCTTTTCCTTCCGTCTGCTTGAGAAGTTCCTCCATATCCTTCAGATCATGTCCTGAAACCAGGATGGCCTTTCCTTTTCTATTTCCGAGCGGGACCGGAGTAGGAACAGGATGGCCATAGGTCCCTGTATTACCCGCATCAAGAAGCTCCATGGCCTTTAGGTTGACTTCCCCGCATTTCAGAACCAACCCAATCCAGTCTTGAAGACTCAGGTCTTGTCTCAGGGTTGTAGCCAACCCCTCATGGATAAAGGCATAGACCTGATCATCCTTCTTGCCCAAAATTTGAGCGTGGTCCGTATAGGCAGCAACTCCCTTCAGTCCATAAAGGAGGATATGTTGAAGGGAAAGAATATCGGGAGCAATGCTTGGATCTGATTTGGGCCCTACACCTTCGGCCTGTTTGAGAAGTCCTTCCAAATGGGTTGCGGGTTGAAAAGCAGCCGGACCCTCTTGGAAATCGGTTTTCCCTCTTGCTGCCTTCACTTTCGTTTTGAGGTTCTCCTTCTGGGAGTGGGAAGTCTGAATCAATTGGATGATTCGATTTGGATCGAAATTGACATTGGTAAGCGTCGAAAATAAGGCTTTACATGTAAATTCATTGACCTCTGGATCAACCACACCCACCTTTCGCCCTTCTACAGCAACGCATGAAAGCCCTTTCAAGGTGTAGATCAGAAGATCCTGAAGACCTGCCACCTCTGGCTCCATACCGCAAACACCAATTTTGGTACAACCTTCACCCTTTGCCGTCTGTTCACACTGGTAACAAAACATCGTTCGCCTCCTTTGCGAGTTGATTTTTGTCCCCATCCCTAGGAATCTGAGTCGAAACGGGGCTAAGCCAATCTTGATTCAAGGATAATCTCCCAGGGTCAATTTGTAATTGACTTAGGTCAAACAATTTGAAAAAATTATGATAGGTCCGAATCGGTTATTCGAGTTTAGGCTTTTTAAACGCTCGATTATCACGGGCAAACTCCGTTAGAAGTGCTTCGCCCTTCTAACGGGACGGTTCGTACCCCGAAAGAGCCTAAGGTTCGCATGGGGCGAAGATAAAGGAGTTTAATATTGGTTTGTATGCTATATTATGAATTATACACAATCTGACGCCCTTTTCCCAAAGGAGGTTATGAGATGAAACGGATTGCTGTTTTAACGAGCGG
>CAKZKY010000442.1 GCA_937124575.1 uncultured Pseudomonadota bacterium
CTGCTCCTGGGTGCCATTGCTTCGATCTCTCTGATCGTTGGAGGAATCGGGATCATGAACATCATGCTCGTCTCGGTTACAGAGAGAACAAGAGAGATCGGAATTCGAATCGCTGTGGGAGCAAAGAGAAGGGATATCCTCCTCCAATTTCTCATTGAATCTCTGGTGCTCAGTCTGGTGGGGGGAACACTGGGAATTGGGATTGGAATAGGGGGGACATTGATTTTATCGAACTTCACCCAGTGGCCCATTCTCTTTTCGATTGAGGCGATCGGTTTGGCCTTTCTCTTTGCGGGGTCAGTTGGAGTATTTTTCGGATTTTATCCCGCCCGAAAAGCCTCTCTGCTCAACCCGATCGAGGCCTTGAGATATGAGTAATAAATCAATTGTCAATCATCAATTTTCAATTAGCAATTATCCTTGATTATTGGTCATTGATCATTGGGCATTGATTCTTTATCTCGGGAGCGAATGATTTGTCTTTGGTTGAATTTTTGCTTTTTGTTGGGATGGGATGTGGCATTGGGTTTCTCGCCGGCCTGTTTGGGGTTGGCGGTGGGATACTGATCGTTCCTCTTCTCATTTTCTTTTACGAATACTCTGGCATTACTCCCGCAATATTGACCCACATCGCCATTGGAACCAGCCTTTTTGTGGTGGTCTTTGCATCCATCATGAGCGCATATCAACATAACAAACAGAGAAATATCCAGTGGCGCGTCGTCTTTGTCCTTGGATTTTCGAGCGCCCTGACCGCCCTTGGCATGACGAGACTGGCTGCGGACCTAAGCGGAAGGTTCCTTCGGGTGACCTTTGCTCTGGTTGTCCTGATTACCTCAATAATGATGCTTGTGGAAAGCGATGTGAAGGCGCAAAAGAAGATGGAAGCCCCTTCAAAGCTGAACCTTCCTGTTTATGGAGGGCTTGGACTGATGATGGGTATCGTTTCTGCCCTGACAGGAATTGGTGGAGGAGTTTTCATCATACCGATTATGTACAACTTTCTGAAAATGCCCCTCAAACTGGCCATCGGGACATCGAGCGCTGTGGTTGTCATGACAGCCGTATCCTCACTGACAGGTTATATCGTGAACGGGATGGGAAGACCTGATTTGCCTCCTTGGAATTTGGGTTTCGTTGACCTCCATTATGGAATCGCTCTTGTCATCGGCTCCATCTCCATGGCGAGAGTTGGTGCCTTCGTCTCTTTTAGAACGCATCCCTTCCGCCTGAGAAGATATTTTGGCTTTTTTGTTATGTTCATTTCACTCTATATGCTTTTCAAATAGTGAATCGACCAGGATGAGGCATCCCTGACGCACGTATGGGCAATTTAAGTTCTATCAAGGGTTTGTGAGGGGGCAGAAAAAAATTATTTCGCAAAAAAGTAGTAGACAAAAAAACCGCCTTTTGGTATGGTAGCGTTGGAAGAGTTTAAATTTGCCTCAAGGAGGAGACGCTATGGATCAGAAGGCAGCCATCTCCATCAACCAATGTGGGCGGGAGATCGAACCTAAGGAGTTGGAGGAGATTCAGGAGACCGTTAAGCTATTTAGAAAGTTAAAGCGTTGGGAGTTAGCCGAAACGATCTGCGAGCATTTGGAGTGGTACACAGCCACGGGCAGCCGCAAAGTGGATGCCTGTATGAAGCTATTGGAGAAGTTAGAGGCCCGAGGGGTTTTAAAGCTTCCATCGAAACGGGAGCAAGCGAGAGGGAGACGGGGGGCATTTGCTTTACGGGAAGAACGGAGGTTCCCGTGGATATTGTGGGGCGACTCAGGGATGTGGAGCCCGTTGTGCTACAGATAGCGGGGTGTAAGGAGGCCACAGGCTTTGGAACGAATATGTAGCTCGTTATCACTCTTTGGGTTATAAGAAGCCCTTTGGCTGTTGTTTGCGATATTTCATTCAAAGTGCCCGAGGGGTGTTGGGATGTCTGTTGTTTTCAGGGGCGGCGAAGGCATTGAGGGCAAGAGACCGGTGGATTGGATGGACGGAGCAGCAGCGGTTAAGGAACCTGGCCTGGGTGATCAACAACAGTCGACTTTTAATCTTTCCATGGGTGAGCGTAAAGAACCTGGGCAGTCACGTATTAGGCCAGATAGAGAGACAGATTGGTAAGGATTGGGAGGGGCGTTGGGGGTATCGGCCAGTCTTGATAGAGACCTTCGTCGACCCCCGGCACTACGAAGGGAGTTGTTACAAGGGGGCCAATTGGCACTGTTTGGGAGAGACGACGGGAGAGGGTTTGGTTCGGCAGGGGAAGAGTTACACGACGAGCCCGAAGAGGATTTTTGTTAAGCCCTTGGTCAAGGATTTTCGTACTCTTCTCTGTTCAGACTCGTTGAGGGGGAGGGTGGAGCCATGAGCAAGCAGAGCCGCCGGCCGAACCGGGAAGAGATCAAGAGGCAGAGGAAGGAGAAGAAAGAGGCGCAGAAGGCCTTACGGGAACGTCAGAGGAGTGAAGGGTTGGGGGTCCCGGCTCAGTTCTCTCCTGTGAACCGCAGATGCGACTTCAAGAGTACGGAGGAAGAACGGGAGGCCCGGCTGGATGCCGTTGCTCAACAGCTTCGGGTCTTTCGTTCCCAATGGCCCATTCTGTTGAAGCGGTTGTCCAGGATTCCCGATCCGAGGAATGCCAAGAAAGTGAAGTACCGGCTGACCCTTTTGATGATCTACGGGATTCTGAGCTTTGTCTATCAGATGGCCTCCCGACGGGAAGCAAACCGCGAGATGACCCGTCCGGTGTTCATGGAGAACCTCCGTCGTCTCTTCCCGGAGTTAGAGGAATTGCCTCATCATGACACGCTGATGCGTTTGCTCTCTAAGATCGAGGTGAATCAGATTGAGCGTTGCCATATGGATTTAGTCCGGGAGATGATGCGAAAGAAGAAATTCAGTCGTTATCTAATCCATTCTTGTTATCCCATCGCGATCGATGGGACCCAGAAGTTTGCTTTGGATGTTCTATGGAGTGAGGAATGCCTTGGCCGAGAAGTAAGGAGAGGGGGCGATTCAGGGATGCAGTATTACGTGTATGTCCTGGAGGCGAATCTCGTGTTTCGCAATGGGATGAGCCTGCCCTTGATGAGTGAGTTTTTGAGTTACACCGAAGGCGATACGGAGGCGGATCGACAGGATTGCGAGCTTCGGGCCTTCAGGCGACTGGCTCAGAGGCTCAAGGCGGAGTTTCCCCGACTTGCGGTCCTGTTGTTGCTCGACGGACTCTACCCGAATGGCCCTCTGATCGAGCTGTGTCGCAACAACCATTGGCAATTCATGATCGTGTTACAGGATACGAGTCTTCCGAGTGTGTGGGAGGAATACGAAGGACTTCGAAAGCTGGAGCCTGAGAAGAATCATCTTCACCGGACGTGGGGGAATCGAAGGCAACATTTTCAGTGGGTCAATGAGATCGAATATGGCTATGGTCCGAACGGGAGAAAGAAGCAGATCGTGCATGTCGTGGTGTGTAAGGAGAGTTGGGAAGAGGTAGAGGATTCTGGAAAGGTGGTGACGAAGCACTCTCGGCATGCCTGGATTTCGAGTGAGCCGCTGGATCGATGGAATGTGCATGAGCGGTGCAATGGAGGGGCACGCCATCGCTGGGGGATTGAATCCGGTTTCTTGGTCGAAAAACGTCATGGGTATCAGTATGAACACTGCTTTTCGTATAATTGGAATGCCATGAAGGGATACCATTATCTGATGCGACTGGGCCATCTGCTCAATGTCCTGACCCAATATTGCGAAGGCCTATTTGAGCGAGTCAGAGAGATGGGCGTGCGGGGGTTTATCCGATTTATTCGTGAAACGCTTAGTGGCCCATGGTTCGATTCCTCATGGGGCCAGGAGGACCTTAACGTCCCTGTTCAACTTCGGTTGGTCTAACGTAGGGAGACGCCTGAAGGAAGATCAACTATTGGACAGACCATAAGGAGGAAGGGGGGTTATGCCTTTCGTGGGATATCCCTTGCTCCAAAGATATGGATCGGGTATTCTGGAAGCCCCGTGTTGCTGCAAATTGGGGGTAGGATGTCTCAACAAGACGTCCGGTTGAGCTCGCCGTTCTGCCTTGAACCCCCTTCACCATATTCGTGCGTCAGAGCTGAGGATGAGGGCTCCCCCTTGACAAAAGGATCGATATAGGGGATATTAAAGGCGATTTTTAATTTCTTTCAGAATGGTGATGATCAAAATGAGGGATTTCCCAAAGATAGCTGTTCTTTTTCCTGGGCAAGGCGCCCAATATTATGGGATGGGACGGGATCTTTACGAAAACTTTCCTGCTGCCAAAAAGGTTTTTGAGAGGGCCAATGAAATCCTTGGATACAACCTCTGTCATCTCTGTTTCGAAAAGGATGAGAAGATTTCGCTTGAAAAGTTTAAGGCATGGCTGGAGAGTGTAAAGGATCGGCTCCATCTTGAATTCATCAGCCGACTTGGGCCAAAGATTCTTGACCAAACCCGTTATGCCCAGCCAGCCATCTTCACCACATCCATTGCATGTTATGAAGCGTTTCGGGAGGTTCTGTTTCAGAAGGGGCTGAATTTCGATTTTTTTGTGACAGCGGGTCATAGTGTTGGGGAATATGCTGCACTCTATGCGGCAGGAGCCCTCCGTCTGGAAGAGGGAGTGAGGATGGTGAAGGCCAGAGGGAAGTTTATGCAGGAATGTGGTGAGGAGATCGGGAATGCCGGACTCCTCTCCATCTTAAGCCGAGATAAATCGATCGATATAGATGCCATCGAAGCTATTTGTAATTCGTCCGAGGTCTATATAGCCCTCTATAACACCGATTATCAGATTGTGGTTGGTGGGTATGACGAAAACCTGAAGAATGCCAAGAAGGTAGCCGAACAGATGGGACTGAAAGCCATCTTTTTGAGGGTAAGTGGGCCTTTTCATACCTATTTGATGAAACCCGCCGCTGAAAAAATGGAGACCTTTCTGGAGAAGATTCCCATCCAACTGGCAAGAAAACCTGTTATCGCCAACACATCAGCCCGAGGCACTGTGGATCCTGACCACCTCAGAGAGGAACTGGTTGTTCAAATTCATAATCCCATTCTATGGAAAGACAGTATGGAAAGGATGATTGCCAGTGGGGTGAAGATATTCATTGAGATTGGTCCAGGCAAGATACTATCCGGAATGGCCAGCAAGATTGCCCCCGAACTTAAAACTTTCAATATCGAGGATAAGGCTTCACTGGCTCTCACTGCTCAAGAACTGTCAGCCCTTTGATCCTCCAACGTCTGCCCTTCCTTTTGAATTGCCGAATGCATCAGGGCAAACTCCATAGCGATATCTAAGAATGACCTGAGGAGCTTAGAGATGTACTTTTCCTTGAGGAGGATGAGGAAGAATTGGTAGCCGATCTCTGCATCGGTGAAATGTAATTCCTTAAGAGTCCCTGCCTCCACTTCTTTCTTAACCGCTTGCTTAGAGAGAATAGACATTCCTATCCCAGCCTCCACCGCCCTTTTGATGGCAGTTGTGCTTCCAGACTCCATGATAATCTGAGGGGTTATCCCTTTCGTTTTAAAAACCTCCTCTACGATCCTCCTGGGGGATGAACCACGTTCCCGTAGAATCAATCGCTCCCCATTCAACTCTTCAACGGCAATCGATTCTCTATGGGCAAATTTATGGTGGCTTGGAACGACCCCTACCAAATGATCATTGATAAACTCGATGGCGACCAGTTTATCCGTTTCGGGTTTATAGGCCACAAAGGCGATGTCATTCTTATGAATCAGGGTATCCTTGATGATTTGGCTTGTGTTGCCTGTGCGGATCTCGAGTATGATATTTTGATATTTATTATAAAAGGCCTCCAGCAAGATGGGCAAATAGTAGTCTGCAAAGGTGAAAACAGCGTCAATTTTTAGAGTCCCTCTTTTCAATCTCCTGAAGTCAGCAATGGCATCCTCTGCCAAGCGGGCTAAATTGAATATCTTCTCCGCGAATTCAAAAAGAACCTCCCCTGCCTTGGTAAGGACGATTCTCTTCCCAGCCTTCTCAAACAGTTTTATGTCATAATATTTTTCCATATTTTGGATCTGTAAGGAGACAGCAGGTTGGGTCAAGAAAAGCTTTTCTGCAGCCACGGTAAAGCTCTTCGCTTTGGCCACTTCGTAAAAGACATTCAATTGATGATAATTCATATCAAGTACTGAAAAGCTAAGAAAAACTTATCGATATGATTAATATTATTAATTTGACTAAAACTTAATCTATCTCTATAATTTTGTCAACCGATGGAGTTTCGGGGGTGGAAGATGAGGTTATATGAGTTTGAGGCAAAGGAAATTTTCAAGAAGCATCAAATTCCTGTTCCTGAAGGCCAGGTGGTGGAAAGCCCTGAAGAGGCCAGGGAAGCCTTTTTGCGTTTGAAACCTGCGGTCATTAAATCCCAGGTATTGATTGGTGGCCGGGGGAAAGCCGGAGGGATAAAGTTTCCAGAAGATGAGGTTCAGGCTCAGAGATTCGCCGAGGAACTTCTCAGCCTTTCCGTCAGAGGTTATCGGGTCAGGAAACTACTGATTGAGAGGAGAATCCCCATCGAAAAAGAGCTCTATTCTGGAATCACTATTGATCGGAGCGAGGGAAGACCGGTTCTTCTGGCCAGTGCCAGGGGAGGGATAGAAGTAGAGGAGATTGCAAGGGAGTATCCTCAAGAAATGATCCAGGAGGGACTGAATATTCAGGAAGGGTTACCCTCTTACAAATCCCGGGAATTTGCAAGAAGGGTGGGATTGCGAGGGAAAGGTTTGATAGAAGGGGCGAAAATCTTTAGTACCCTCTACCAGATCTTTACTCGGTATGATGCAGAAATCGTAGAGATCAATCCCCTCGTAAAATCGTTCAATGAGGACTTGATTGCTCTTGATGCAAAGATGAATATCGATGAAGAGGCCCTGTGGAAACACCCTGAAATTAGACAGGAGGATGAGTTCCTCTCCGACCTGGAAAGGGAGGCCAGAAAGAGCAATCTCGGTTATGTGGAGATGGATGGCAATATTGGGGTCATTGGGAATGGGGCTGGATTAAACATGACCACTCTCGATATCTTAAGGTATTATGGCGGGGAACCGGCCAATTTCTTGGAAGTCAGCGGAAGGACATACATGCTGGCTGAAAAGGCGATCGAGTTGGTGTTGAAGCGACCGGGCGTAAAAGTGGTATTCGGAAACTTCTTCGGGTCCATCTCTCGTTGTGATGTCATTGCAGAGGGTTTAGCCAAATTCATCCGGGACGGAAAATTGACCAAGCCGATGATCGTCTCAATGAGAGGTAATGGAGCGGAAGAGGGGAAAAGGATCCTTCGGGAAGTGAAAGTCGAGGTTTACGAAGATGACCAAGAGGCAGGAAAAAGGGTCGTGGAACTGGCGAAGAGCTTTGTTTAACGATGAAAGGGAATAAGGATGTCCATCTTGATTGACCGAGAGACAAAGGTTCTAATTCAAGGCATCACAGGAAAGGAGGGCATGTTTCATACCAGGCTGATGATTGAGTATGGGACACAGGTTGTGGCAGGGGTGACACCAGGGAAATACGGGGAGAATGTACTCGGGATCCCAGTCTACGATACAGTAATCGAGGCCTTGGAAAACCATGCTATTAATGCCTCCGGCATTTTCGTTCCAGCCAGATATGCCAAAGACGCGGCCTTTGAAGCCATCGATGCCGGGATAAAACTGGTTGTCATATTGACTGAGGGAATTCCGATCCATGATACGATGAAAATTAAAGCGTTTGCGAAAGAGAAAGGAACAAGAGTCATCGGACCCAATACCCCTGGCCTTGTCACCGTTGACCAGTGCAAGATCGGCTTGCTCAACACAGACCATGTGATGCCTGGAGACGTAGGGGTCATTTCACGGAGCGGGACCTTAACCACTGAGATCACCGCCTCCCTGGTTAAAGAAGGGGTGGGACAGAGCACAATCGTTGGAATTGGAGGAGATTCAGTCGTTGGTTCCACAATCAGGGATATTTTATCTCTTTTTGAACAGGATGAAAAGACGAAAGGCATCGTCATTGTTGGTGAAATCGGTGGAACCATGGAGGAGGAAGCGGCGGAATATGCCCGAGAAAAGATGACCAAACCCATTGTTGCCTGGATTGCCGGAAGACACGCTCCAGAGGGAAAGAGATTGGGCCATGCCGGAGCCATCGTAGAAGGAGAGAGGGGGACGGCCGAAAGCAAGATTAAGGCATTGAGCCAAGCCAACATCTCCATTGCCCAAGTCCCCTGGGAGGTAGGAGAATTGATGAAGAAGGTCCTGCTTTAATGAGGATTACAGAAGAAGATCGATATGCGAATATGCGAAGAAGTTTTAGTTTTGGGTAAAGGTGGGAAAGAGAGAGCATTTGATCGGTATGTGCCCTGTTAGACCCGCCCTGTAGGTGGGGAGCTTGGCGCAAGCGGGAGGGGAGTCGATGGTCTTGGAGGTAAGTTTATGGGCTTGGAAGTGAGCACCAGGAAGGCTGAAAACGGAACCGATTCGCTGAAGGACGCCCAGGACTCGGAGCTGAACACTGTGGGAACGGATGGACAACAAACGTTGATTACCGAACTGAAGGAATGGCGCGAAAAAATCCAACAGGGAGGTGGCGCTAAGCGCATTGAAGCTCAACATGCCAAAGGAAAGCTTACCGCCCGCGAACGTATCCTACGCCTGTTGGATGAGGGCAGCTTTCAAGAGATCGATGCCTATATAACGCACCGGCACTCAGAATTTGGCATGGACGAACAGCGCTTCCCAGGGGATAGCGTTGTCATTGGTTTTGGCAAGATGGGTGGGCGGCCAGTTTGTGTGTATGCCCAAGATTTTACGGTGCTGGGTGGTTCTTTTTCAGAGATACAGGGCCAAAAGGTGGCTAAGATAATGGATATGGCACTCGATGCAGGGGTGCCTGTCATCGGGCTGAACGATTCAGTAGGCGCACGCATTCAGGAAGGGGTTTTCAGCCTGGCCGCTTATGCCGAACTCTTCTGGCGTAACACTCAGGCGAGCGGGGTTGTCCCCCAGATTAGCGTCATACTGGGTCCATGCGCCGGCGGTTCGGTCTATTCCCCCGCACTCACCGACTTTATCATTATGACCAAGGGCACCAGTCACATGTTCATCACCGGACCGGAGGTCATCAAAACCGTGACTCGCGAGGTAGTGGATAAGGAGACCCTGGGAGGTACAATGACACACAGCACTGCCAGCGGGGTGGCCCACTTTGCTGCCGATGGAGAAGATCATGCCCTGGAGCTGACGCGCCTTCTGCTGAGTTATCTCCCTTCGAATAATGCCGAACCGCCCCCGGCGGTTGATCCGACCGACGACCCATGGCGTATGGCCCCAGAACTTAACACGATCGTGCCCATTGATCCGAGCATGGCTTATGATATGAAGGCAGTCATATGTAAGATCGTTGACGAAGGCAGTTTTTTCGAAGTGCACGAGTATTTTGCCCAGAACGCCATAGTCGGATTTGCCCGCCTACACGGCCAGGTGATTGGCGTGGTTGCCCAACAGCCATTGATCTTGGCTGGGGTCATAGACATTGACGCCTCGGATAAAATGGCGCGCTTCATCCGCTTCTGTGATGCCTTTAACATACCTCTCATTACGTTCGTCGACTCTCCCGGCTTTATGCCTGGGGTGGCCCAAGAGCATGGCGGCATCATTCGCCACGGTGCCAAGATTGTCTATGCCTACTCCGAGGCGACCGTGCCCAAGATTTCCGTCGTTACCCGCAAAGCTTATGGGGGTGCTTATATCGTGATGAGCAGCAAGTATATCCGCACCGACCTGACCTTCGCCTGGCCGACCGCGGAGATAGCCGTGATGGGCCCGGAAGGTGCAGTCAACATTCTCTACGGGAAACATCTGAAAGACAAGGGGGAGACAGAAACCGAGCGAAGCCGTCTGGTGGCTGAATTTCGCAAGAAGTTCTCCAAACCTTACGCCCCTGCCACCAGCGGGCATATAGACGATATTCTGATTCCATCTGAGACCCGTCCCCGGCTCATCGCCGCTCTGGAACTCTTGCGAGATAAACGGGTGAAGTATCCTCCCAAGAAGCATGGAAATATTCCACTGTAGTCTAAATTCAGCACATGAGGTATGCCTTGGGCGATATTATTTTTGGAGTTGAGTTGTTAGTGGTAGGCATGGTCATCCTGTTTGCAGCCATGGCCTTGTTGATCCTGATCATGGTGGTGCTGGGGCATATCTTTCGTACCCGGCGTGAGGGATCCGACACACATGAGCTGGAGATAACAGAGGCGGTTGGCGAGGACAAAGAAATTGTGGCTATCATTGCCGTGGCATTGGCTAAGGCGCGTTCATTCGATCTCCCCCGGGGCGAAAGGAGTGGGCTAGGGGCCTTTTTGAAAACGGGGCGTGGCTTGTGGTGGTCAATGCGAAACATTCAAAGTGAGGGGAGAAGACCGCGATGAACCCAACTTCCAGCAGGAAGATGAAATTAAATATTAACGGCAAGTCCTACTCGGTGGAAGTAGGTGATCTGAACTCACCTTTGGTCAAGGTCATTGTGGACGGCCAGCCCTATATGGTGCATGTTGAGATAGAGCCGTTGAAGGTGGCACCGATTAATGAAGAAGGAGCTTCGCCGGAAACAGCAGTCCGCCAGGCGACGCCGGGTCCGGAGAAAGCTTCTTTTCCCGCCAGCAGATCCTCCACCACTGTGAACATGGTTAAAGCCCCCATGCCCGGCGATATCGTGAAGATTTTCGTTAAGCCAGGTGACAAGGTAAGCTGCCGCCAGCAGTTGTGCTTGCTGGAGGCAATGAAAATGAACAACGCAATCTGCTCACCCCGCGATGGCGTCATTGCCAGCGTGGTCGTGACCGAAGGAAAGACCGTAGCTTACGGCGATTTACTATTTACCTTTGAATGAGGAAATGCAATGGACCTGGCCAACCTATTGACGCTTTTGCAAGCTCCGATGTACTTCACATGGAAAATGACACTGATGATGGCAGCGGGCGGGGTGCTTATCTATCTGGCTATCGTTAAAGATTATGAACCGCTCCTGTTATTGCCTATCGGCTTTGGGGCGATCTTGACCAATCTGCCCCTCACTGGCATAGCTGGAGAAGAGGGCTTGTTTGGTCTCCTCTATCGTTATGGCATCCAAACCGAGTTATTTCCTTTGCTGCTTTTTATCGGTCTGGGGGCGATGACGGACTTTGGCCCATTGCTGGAGAACCCGCGTATGGCGCTGTTAGGGGCGGCGGGTCACATTGGCATATTCAGTACGTTGATATTCGCTTTGGTTTTGGGTTTTAGCATCAGCGAAGCCGCTTCGATCGGGGCCATCGGTACCATGGACGGCCCGACGGTCATCTATGTGACGAGTAAGCTGGCGCCGCACATGCTAGCGCCTATCGCTGTAGCCGCCTACAGCTACATGTCGCTGGTACCCATCATCCAACCCCCCATCATGCGTCTGCTGACTACCGATGAAGAGCGCAAGGTGCGCATGTCGTACACTCAAAAGGTGGTGCCGAAGACGACGCGCGTGCTCTTCCCGATCATCGTCGCCATTGTCGTCTCGTTGTTGGCCCCGGTTGCCTCGCCAATGATTGCCACCTTGATGTTCGGCAACCTCATGCGCGAGTCAGGGGTGGTCGACCGGCTGAGCCGGGCTGCCCAAAATGAAATCGCCAACGTTACCACCCTGTTCCTTGGGTTGACCATCGGGGCCACCATGACCGGAGAGAATTTTGTCCGCTTAGACACATTCCTCATCTTTGTGTTGGGACTGTGCGCCTTCGTGTTGGATATGGGTGGCGGTGTGCTCTTTGGCAAGCTGTTGTATGTCCTTTCGGGTAAAAAATTCAATCCCCTGTTGGGTGCGGCTGGCATTAGCGCTTTTCCGATGTCCGCGCGCGTGGTGCAACGGATGGGGCAGCAGTATGATTTTGAGAACTTTTTGCTGATGCATGCCTTGGGGGCAAATACGGCAGGACAGCTGGGAAGTGTCATGGCAGGGGGCATCTTACTGGCTTTGGTAAAGGGCACTATCTGACCCCACTTTATAGAGCCCAGAAAAACCCTCCGTACTCCCCCTATGACACGGATGTCGTAGAGAGATTACACATACACCTATGATGTTGAGGCAATTCAAGAATTCGGTTTGAAGACAAGATATGGACGTTTCAGGGACATGGGAGTAGAAAGAAAGTAAGCTTT
>CAKZKY010000443.1 GCA_937124575.1 uncultured Pseudomonadota bacterium
TGCTCCATCTGAATCCTTGCGCCCAAACTGGTCGAGGTCGGCCGGCATCCCAACATAGAGATTCTCACCTATACAGAAGTGGATAGGGTGGAGGGGAAGGCAGGAGAATTCAACGTCACCCTGATCAAGAAGCCCAGATATATTGAAGAGGAGAAATGTACAGGTTGTGGTGCCTGCGTGGAGTACTGCCCGATCCTTGTCCAGGATAAATATAATCAGAACTTGTCTTTGAATAAGGCGATTCATATCTATTTCTCTCAAGCCATTCCTCTGATCACTTATATCGACCCCCAAAACTGTCTCTTTCTTCGAGATGGAAAGTGCGCCATCTGCACAGGAGTGTGTAACAAGAATGCCATCGATCTTTACCAGAAGCCTGAGAGGTTGGAGGTGGAAGTGGGAGCGATCATTCTGGCTCCAGGCTATGAGGCGTTCGACCCGAAGTTGAGGAATGACTATGGCTATGGAAAGATGCAGAATGTCGTCACCAGCCTCGAATTTGAGCGGATTTTATGCTCCACTGGACCTTATGAAGGGGAGCTCAGGCGTCCCTTTGATGGGAGGCATCCCCGTAAGATCGCATGGATTCAATGCGTCGGATCGAGGGAGGTTTTGCCAGGTGGCAATAGTTACTGCTCGGCCGTTTGCTGTGCTTATACCCAGAAACAGGTTATCGTAACAAAAGATCATGACGCTAAGGTAGAGTGTACCATCTTTCATAATGATGTTCGCTCCTTTGGAAAAGACTTTGAACGATTCTATCAGAGGACGGAAAGGCTTCCAGGGATTCGATTCATCAGAAGTTATGTCTCGATTGGAAGGGAGATACCTGAGACGAAGAATGTGACGATACGCTACTCGACTTTTGAGGACGGAGTCAACGAGGAAGAGTTCGATCTCGTGGTCTTATCAATTGGATTGAATCCTCCTGACGATGCGAAAGACCTCGCTGAGAAGTTCGGCATTGAACTTACGGCTCAGGGGTTTTGTAAAACAGATCCTACCAATCCCATTGAGACCTCCCGCCCCGGTATTTTTGTCAGCGGTGCCTTTCAGGGTCCACTCGACATCCCTGAGTCGATTGTAACTGCCAGTGGTGCAGAGGCTCTCTGCAATCAGCTCCTCGCCTATCGCCGTGGAGAGATGGCAATAGAGAGAGAGTATCCTGGAGAAAGGGATGTCGCAAAAGAGGAACCGAGGGTCGGAGTTTTTGTCTGCCATTGCGGGGCGAATATCGGAAGGGTAGTCCATGTTCCTTCTGTGGTCAAGTCTGTTTCGACCCTGAAGCATGTCGTCCATGCAGAGGAGACTCTCTTCGCTTGTGCTACTGACACTGTAAAAAAGATAGCAGAGACGATTAAGGAGAAAGGGCTCAACCGCGTGGTCGTTGCGGCCTGTACTCCGAGAACACACGAACCCCTGTTCCGGGACACGCTTCGTGAGGGTGGAATCAATCCATACTATTTAGAGATGGCAAACATCCGAGAACATTGTTCATGGGTTCACGCTCGAGAAAAAGAGGTGGCAACCCAGAAGGCGAAGGATATTGTCCGGATGTCGGTGGCTCGAGCAATTCGTTTAAAACCATTGAAGGAATTGGAGCTTCCGGTTGACAAGAGGGCGTTGGTGGTCGGTGGCGGTATTGCCGGTATGACCAGCGCACTGAGCCTTGCCAATCAGGGGTTTGAGGTCTATCTGTTGGAAAGAGATTCAGACTTGGGAGGCATGGCTCGGAGAATTCATTTCACCCTTGAGGGGCTCGATGTCCAGAGCTATTTGCGAGATCTCATACGCAGGATTTATGAACACCCCTCCCTTCACGTAATGACGAACTCTACGATCCTGGGGGTTTCAGGCTATGTGGGGAATTTTGTGACCACTGTTAAAACGGGCTTGATGGTCAAGGAGATCCGTCATGGAATTGCTATCATTGCCACAGGTGCAGAAGAGTATAAACCCACAGAGTATCTCTATGGTCAAGATGAGCGGGTGTTGACTCAGATTGAATTGGGTGAGCGGATTGCAAAAGGCGAAGAAGGGCTCACTCACTCCCAGAATGTAGTGATGATTCAGTGCGTGGGCTGTAGAAACGAAGAGAGAAATTACTGCAGTCGGGTATGCTGTGGCCATTCGATCAAAAACGCCCTGAAGCTAAAAGAGATCAACCCTCAGATCGATATCTACATTCTCTATCGGGATATGAGGACATATGGATTCGCGGAGAATTATTACCGAGAGGCGGCAGACCAGGGTGTGAAGTTTATCCGATATGAAGCAGAGGATAAGCCCCAAGTGGAGGCTGTTGAGGAGGGAGGGCAGCGAATTTTGAGAGTAAACGTGACGGATCCGGTTCTCGGCTCGAAGCTCCAAATCGATGCAGACCTAGTCGTATTGGCGGCTGCTGTCATTCCTTCGACGACCAATCCTGAAATCTCCCGACTTTTCAAGGTTCCCCTAAACTATGATGGCTTCTTCCAGGAAGCCCATGTGAAACTGAGACCTGTGGACTTCGCAGCAGAAGGGATCTTCTTGTGCGGTATGGCTCATTATCCGAAGCACCTATCCGAATCGATCAGTCAGGCCTACGGAGCTGCTGGACGGGCGGTTACGATTCTTGCAAAAGATACGGTTACATCCTCCGGCGCTGTTAGCGAGGTCAATGAGAAAGACTGTGTTTCCTGCGGGGTCTGTTTATCAGTCTGCAGGTGTGGTGCCATCGAGTTTCGCGACACACCGCAGGGTAAGAAGGCCTGGGTCAATTCTGTTCTCTGCGTGGGGGATGGTCTCTGTACGGCAAAATGCCCAACAGGGGCCATTCAGTTGAAGCACTTCACGGATGAGGAGCTGATTGCACAGATTGACGCAGCATTGAGAGAAGATTAAGAAAGGTTGAGGTTAAGATTTAGGTTTAGAACTGAACTTCTCAACCTTAGCCTTAACCTTGACCTGCTTACTAAACGGGCGTCTTCACCTTAACCTTTACCGATGAACTCATTTTATAATTAAGGAGCTTAGATAAAAAATGAGCATAGGAATCAAATTTACCCCAAGAATCCTCGGGTTTGTCTGTCATTGGTGAGCTTACGGCGCAGCTGATCTGGCTGGAGTTTCCAGACTGCAATATACGCCTGAGATTCGATTTGTGCGCGTCATGTGCACCGGCAGAATTGACCCGGCATTTATCATCAAGGCTTTCTCCAGTGGAATAGACGGAGTCTTTATTGGGGGATGTTGGCCTGGCGAATGCCATTATCCTACAGCAGGGAATTTTCATGCATTAGGCATGGTCCTTCTTATGGAAAAATTATTAAAGCACATCGGAGTGAACCCTGAACGGTTAAGGCTGGAATGGGTATCTGCAGCTGAAGGAATCCGTTTTGCCGATGTGATGAATGACGTTGTCAATAAGATTAAAGAACTGGGACCGATAGGCAAAGGTGAAGGCATTGATGGAGATCGATTGAGATTGCAGTTAAAGGCCATCATGAATTTGCTCCCTTACATCAAGCTGGTGGAAAGGGAGAGGATGAATGTTCCCATTGATAAAGAAGAGGCATATAAAGAGTTCTTCAACAGTGAAGAGGCGGATCGTTTATTCCGTGAATTGATCGTTGATCCATTGTTCATCAGCGAGATCATGTTGCTTTTGCGAGAAAAGCCCCTTACGGTTGGTGAGATCTCCATGAGCTTAGGCTTAGATTCATCTGAGGCATCGAGATATCTCAATCGCTCATCCAGGCAGGGATTGATCAGGTTCGATGAAGGGCAGAGGCGTTTTGTCTCTATTCAAGGCGAGAGGGAAACGGCAAGTCCAGTAGGATCGAGAGGATGATGGAAGTGGCAATGGATACCAATAAGATTGACGAAATCATCAATAAACATCAGAACGAGGCCAGCTCACTCATTCAAATCTTACTTGAGATCCAGAGAGAGAATCACTGGCTTCCCAAGGAAGCTCTGCAGAGGGTCAGCCAGAGATTAAACGTGCCTTTAAGCCGAATCCAGCATATCGTCACCTTCTATAAAGCCTTTAGTCTGATACCTCGGGGGCGCCACGAGATTCATATCTGTATGGGGACAGCCTGTCATGTGCGTGGAGCTCCACGTGTCCTCGATACGGTTCAAGATCTGATTGGGATTAAACCGGGTGAAACGGACATGGATTTGAAGTTCAGCCTCGAGACCGTGAACTGTCTCGGCTGCTGTGCTTTGGGACCGGTGATGGAGGTGGACGGAAAGTATCATGGCAAGATTGAGCCAGCCGAAATCGAAGGCGTGCTAAAGAATTATGATTAAGGAAGAGTTATGACAAGGATTAGCTCACCGGATGCGTTAGAGAGGATCAGGCAGGAGATATTAGCCCGAAGAGATCCAGAGAAACCTTGCATATCGGTATGCGCAGGCACGGGATGTCTGGCTTCTGGTGCCAACGACGTGATTGCCGCTTTTGAGGCCGAAATTGAAAAGCAGGGCTTAAAGAC
>CAKZKY010000444.1 GCA_937124575.1 uncultured Pseudomonadota bacterium
GAGGAACTTCGGTTTAGAATCTACTTCGAGGGGAATTAGAAAAAGATATTCGAAAAATTAATAATAAATACAAATTGTTAGCATAAACAGGGGATCATGCAAGATGGCAGGCAACCCAATGGTTCTCTTCTATCTCGCGAAGTGGAGGAACTTCTTTTTGGCAGATTTCAATCCCAATCGGGCAACGGGGGTGAAAGTTGCATCCAGGCGGAAGGGCAATCGGGCTCGGGATCTCTCCTTTTAAAATGATTCTTTCCCGCGTGGCTTCTACCACCGGGTCTGGAATTGGCACAGCAGATAGCAGGGCTATTGTATAAGGATGTTTGGCTACTCGGTAGAGAGCGTCCCTGTTGGCCACCTCAACAATCTTTCCCAAATACATCACAGCAACCCTATGGCTGATGTGGCGGACGACGGAAAGATCGTGGGCAATGAAGAGGTAGGTGAGATGAAATTCTGTCTGGAGGTCTTCGAGGAGGTTGATGATCTGGGCCTGTATCGAGACATCGAGTGCTGAGATGGGCTCATCACAGACAATAAAACTGGGTTGGATGGAAAGGGCGCGGGCGATCCCGATTCGCTGTCGCTGGCCTCCGCTGAACTGATGAGGATACCGGTCTGCCATGGACGGGTCCAGTCCAACGATCGCCAGTAGCTCTGAGATCTTCTCCATCAAAGCCTTGCCTCTCAGTTTCGTATGGACCCGAAGGGGTTCTGCTACGATCTCTCCAGCGGTCATCCGGGGATCCAAGGAATCGAAAGGGTCCTGAAAGATAATCTGCATTCGCTGTCTAATAGAACGGAGTTCTTCATCCTTCATTTTACAAAGATTGGTACCTTCGAAATAGACCTCTCCTGATGTGGGTCGGATGAGCTGCAGAAGGCATCTCCCCAGGGTCGTCTTGCCACAACCACTTTCACCGACAAGGCCAAGGGTCTCTCCTTTTCGGATGAAAAAATTGACGCCATCTACGGCTTTGACCTCCGCGATCCTCTTCTGCCGGATGATTCCCTTGGTAATGGGAAAATACATCGAGAGATTCTTAATGTCGATCAGAATGTCGTTTGGCATCTTTAATAAACCTTTATAAGAACTCCTATCGTCATTAGTCTAACTGTCGGTTGGTCAAACGACGATCAGACTATTGGACGATGAGACTATTTGACAATATCCGCCCAGCAGGCAGTAAAGTGACTGTCACCCACTTGCCTCAATTCAGGTCTCTCCTTGGAACAGATCTCCATCCGGTAAGAACACCTTGGTAAAAAAGAACATCCAGGAGGCAGAGAGATCAAATTGGGCGGTTGTCCTTCAATCGGCACCAGCCTCTCCTTTCGGGGTTTATCAAGCCTTGGCACGGATGCAAGTAACCCTATCGTATAAGGATGTTGCGGATGGGCATAGACCTCTGTTGCTGGACCTTGCTCAACGATCCTTCCAGCATACATGACAGCCATCCGGTTGACATGTCGTGCGACCACCCCTAAGTTATGCGTAATCAAAATAACTGCAGTTCCAAGCCTTGAGGTTAGCTCCTTAACCACTTCCAGAAGTTGGGCCTGGATCGTCACATCCACGGCAGTAGTGGGCTCGTCCGCAATAAGAAGTTTCGGATTACAGCTCAGCGCCATGGCGATCATCACCCGTTGGCGCATCCCACCGCTGAACTGATGAGGGTAATCATCAATACGTCGCTCCGGGTCTGGAATGCCCACCATCTTCAATAATCTTATACTCTCCTCCCTCGCCTCCTTCTTATCCATCTTTCTGTGTAGCTCAAGGGTTTCTCCGATCTGAAGTCCGATCGTGAGCACAGGATTGAGCGAAGTCATCGGCTCCTGAAAAATCATAGCGATCTGGTTTCCCCGGATATCGCGAATCTCCTCTTCAGGGGCTTTCAGGAGGTCTTTTCCTTCAAAAAAGATCTCTCCTCCCACGATCTTTCCGGGCGGATAGGCAATGAGACGGAGGATCGAAAGGGCACTGACACTTTTTCCGCAACCGCTCTCGCCCACCAATCCCAATGTCTCTCCCTGATTGAGGTCGTAGGAAACCCCATCCACGGCCTTCACCACACCTGCATCAGTATAGAAGTAGGTTTTTAAATCTTTAACCTCAAGCAAACTCATCTATACTCACAACCTCGAAACCTGTTTCTCATCCTTCGTCCATCCTCTCTCGTCTCTTGTCCTTCTTCCCTCATCCATCATCCCTCGTCTCTCATCCCTCATCCTCTACGTCTTCAGCCTCGGATCGAGTGCATCTCTCAATCCGTCTCCCAAAAGATTAAACCCTAAAACCGTAATAAAGATCATCAGTCCTGGAAAGGTGGCCACATGGGAGGCGACTCGAATATAGAGCCTTCCTCCATTGAGCATAGCACCCCATTCGGCCGTGGGCGGGCTCACTCCCAACCCAAGAAATCCAAGCCCGGCAGCCCAGAGGATGGCCGTCGCCATGTGAAGGGTGGACTGGACAATGATCGGAGAGAGGCTGTTCGGGATGAGGTGCTGAAGAATGATTCTGAGATGGCTTGAGCCAATCGAACGAGCCGCTTCTACGTACTGCCTTGCCTTGATCGAAAGAACCGAGCCCCTTGCCAAACGGGCATAAATGGGGATGGTTGAGATTCCAACTGCAATCATCACGTTATGAAGTCCTACCCCAAGCATGGCTATCAGGAGCAACGCCAGCAATATCCCGGGAAAGGCTAACATCGTATCCACAAATCGCTGTACAATGAAGTCTACTTTTCCGCCAAAATAGCCTGAAACCACACCCACAGGAACGCCAATGAGGATGCCGATGGAAATGACGATCAGTCCGATGAGCAGAGAGATCCGTGCTCCGTAAATGATCCGGCTAAGAATGCAGCGGCCCAATTCATCCCTTCCGAGGGGATAGTCCCATGTGGGAGAAGCAAGCTTATGGGCCAGACTATGTTCAAACGGGTCATGCGGTGCAAGAAGGGGAGCAAAGAAAGCCATCAGTAGAAAGATCAAAACAATGACCAGTCCCATCATCGCCGTAATTCTTCTCGATAGGCGTCGAAATACATCCCCGAGGGGTCCCCTCTCTTGAATCTCAGGCTTTTCAATCTTCTGTTTGCTATCTACCATCGGAAATCTCAATTTAATGATACCTTATCCTCGGATCGAGATACGAATAGAGGATATCCACGATCAGATTGACGAAGATAAACAACGTAGCCACCAAAAGGACCACGCCTTGAACCACTGGATAATCTCTTGAAAGGATCGCCTCCACGAGAAGCCTTCCAATCCCTGGCCAGGCAAAGACGATCTCTGTCAGCACGGCCCCTCCCAGAAGTGTGCCAGTCTGAAGTCCGATGACTGTAACCACTGGAATGAGTGCATTCTTCAGGGCATGACGGAAAATAACGGTATTCTCTGCCAATCCCTTTGCCCTTGCCGTCCGGATGTAGTCAAGCCGGATCACTTCCAGCATGCTTGATCGGGTCATGCGTGCAATGATGGCTGTTGAATTGGCGCCAAGAGTGATGGCAGGAAGAACAAGGTGTTTAAAACTCTCAGCTCCCACGGCTGGAAACCAGCCCAATTTGATCGAAAAGAGAAGCATGAGCATCAAGCCCAACCAGAAGACCGGCATGGAAAGCCCAAAAAGTGCAATGAGCATACTCAAGTAATCAAATTTCGAATTCTGTTTCACCCCTGCAATAATCCCAGCCGTAATTCCAAACACCGTTGCCACCAAAATGCTCGCCAGGGCAAGCAGAAGCGTATTGGGGAATCGTGCCATGATCTCTTTGGTCACAGGAAGCCCTGTCCTGTTTGAGGTCCCGAGATCTCCCTTAAAAATATTTCCTATAAAGAGAAGATATTGTTTAACCGGATGTTTATCCAGCCCGAGTTGAATCCTCACCTGATCCACCACATCTTTCGTGGCATGGGGACCAGCCAAGACCACAGCAGGATCACCCGGAAGCACCCGAACAATGGTGAAGATAATCAAGGAGACCCCAAAAAGAACAGGGATCATAATGAGGAGTCTTCGGATAATGTATTGACCGGACATATTTTTGATGAAGCCTCTTAGATGATAAGAGAAAGGGCTGGCCCTTTCTCTTATCAGATTGGGGAGAAAAAGTCAGCCCCTTGAATTCATAGAACCCACGATGAGTTATTCGATCCAGGCCTCTTTTGCAATCACCCTCTCTGTGGGGTGAACAATGATGCCTTTCACATTTGCCCTCACGCCTACCATCTGCACTTCACTATGGAGGAAGAGCCATGGGGCTTCTTCATGGATGATGGTCAGCGCCTCTTTGTATAATTTCTTTCTCTCCTCAGGATTAGCCGTACTTCGTGCTCCATCCAGCAATTGATCCAGTTTCTCATTTCCATAAAAGGAAGCGTTCATCCCGACCTTCGGCCACTGCTTCGAATGGAAAAGGGTATAAAGGCCATAGTCGGCATCGCCGGTCACACAACCCCAACCGAGCATATAGATCTTATGCTCCACCTGATCTTTCTCCCTCAGGATGGAGGGGAGATAGGTTCCCCATTCCATCATCTTGATTTCCGCCTTGATCCCTACTTTCAGTAAATCGGCAGCTACCGCCGTGCAAACGGATGCATCCATGTAATATCGCCCGACGGCGGGGTGAAGGGTCGTCTCAAACCCCTTTGGAAAACCCGCTTCGGCCAGAAGTGCCTTCGCCTTTTCGATATTGTATTCATAGGTTTTGATTGGGGCATAACCGAAGATGCCTGGACTGATTGCCGCGTCGGAGACTCGTCCAACACCACCAAGCACATGTTTGACAATGGCCTCTTTATTGACCGCATAGTTGATTGCCTGTCTCACCCTCTTATCGTTAAAAGGCTCTTTGAGGCAGTTAAACCCGAGATAGATGGTTCTCACGCTGGCTGCATCCATTACAGTCAACTTCGGATTGGCTTTTAACCTTGGGATATCGAAGGGCGGGATGCGGACAGCCACATGCACCTCTCCGGTTTCCAGCGCAACCACTCTGGAGGCATCATCCGGAATGACCCGCCATGTCACTTCTTCGAGAAGCGCTTTCTTTCCCCAATAGTTATCATTCCGAGCCATGACAAACTTGTTTCCAGGAACCCATTCTTTAAACATGAAGGGACCCGTCCCGACCGGTTTTGCTACGGCTTTATCCCACGATGCTTTGAGTGATTCGGGGCTCTGGATTCCTGTTGCCTGGTGGGTCAGGTTGCTCACCAGTGCGGCAAAAGGCATCTTGGTTTTGAATTTAATGGTATAATCGTCCACAACCGTCACCGTGGAGATCGGTGCTACTAAAAATCTGTAGCGGATGGCAACTTTGGGGTCGAGCATGCGATCGAAAGTTACCTTAACCGCCTCTGCATTCAATGGGCTCCCATCATGAAATTTGATTCCTTTTCTCAATTTGAGCGTGAACTCGGTGGCATCAGCAGAGACCTCCCACTTCTCAGCAAGCCTCGGCACAATCTCGCCTTTCGGGGTGAGCTCGAGAAGCGTCTCCACCATATGGTCTAAAATCGTGAAAGTAGGAGCATCCAATGCAAAGTGGTTATCCATGGTCAGGGCATCTGTTCCCGAGGCAACGATCAGTTTCTGGGGAACCTTTGGTTTAGGTTTGGCTGCCGCAGGCTTCGGCTTTTCCGCGGGTTTGGCTTTTACCTCAGCAGGTTTGGTCTGGGCAGATGGCATCTCTAACAACCCCATGGTGAGGTAAAAGAAGAAGCCCAGTGCAAGGAAAACAACAAGTCCTGTAATACTTTTCTTTCTAATTTTCTTCATCATTTTCACTCCTCCTCCTTAGAATCTGAATGATTACTCGGAAATGGACTTCAAACTTTTCACTTTTAACGCCAAACTTTTATTCCTTCACACCCTCTCTTGTAAGCGATGATCTCTCCCCTTCCTCAAATGAAAAAGATTTAAGTGGCTAATATTTACAAAAAATACCCCTTAAAGTCAAATTATTTTTTATCTGCCCTTTTTACCCTTCAGAAAGCCCTGCTGTTTGCCTATGCAAAGATTAGCTTCTAA
>CAKZKY010000445.1 GCA_937124575.1 uncultured Pseudomonadota bacterium
TAATAGTCTCATAATAGAATAGACACTCTTGGTCAGGAGCTTAAAGGGTTTAATTTAAGAGGGGGTTAATTCCCTCCCCTTAAAATAAGGAGGGGGTTAAAAGTGGAAAGGGTTTACTACTCTTCTTTTGACTCAACATGGTTGAAGAAGGTGTTTGTTGCCTCCACGGAGCGGGGTATCTGCATGGTGGATTTTTTAACTTCGGAGGAGATGTTCTTAAAAGAGTTAAAAGCTCGCTTCTCTGGAAAAATTGTGCGTGATGATCGAAAGAATCAGAAAGTCCTCATTCAACTGAAAAAGTATCTCGAAGGCAAGCTCCAGCGTTTTGATTGCAAACTGGATATAAGAGGAACCCCCTTTCAGAAAAAAGTGTGGTCAGCTATAGTAAAAATCCCTTATGGCAAAACCCGTTCTTATAAAGATATTGCCCATGCTATTGGCCATCCAAAGGCTTTCCGGGCTGTTGGAAATGCAAACGGAAGCAACCCTATCCCTTTGATCGTTCCATGCCACAGAGTGATCGAAAGCAATGGTGCATTGGGTGGGTTCGGTCATGGGCTGAAGGTAAAAAAGCAACTGCTGGACTTTGAAAAGACCCATGCAATTTGATCAGTTTCTCAAGGAAGTTGCAGTTTATTTAGGCCTTCAGTGGCGGCCATTTCAGAGGAGAGGGATTAAGAGAAAGGTTGAACGCAGACTCACTCAACTAGGTCTTTTCGATTTTGAGACGTATCTAAAAAGAATCAAGGATGATCCTACCGAACACGCATATCTCTCAAATATTCTCACCGTTACCATCTCAAGATTTTTCAGGGACAAGGAAGTCTTTGATGCCCTGGAGACCTCTATTCTTCCAGCAATTCTTAGAAACAGAGAAAAATCCGATTTGAAGATCTGGTCCATTGGCTGCGCCAGTGGTGAAGAACCATACAGTTTTTCGCTATTGTGGAAAGAAAATTTTGAGAAGGAATATCCGGGAATTCTTCTCTCAATATTAGCCACAGATATTGATGAGAAGATGATCGAGAGGGCGAAGGAGGGCCGCTACAAAAAGAGTTGCCTCCGTGAAGTCCCGGAAAATATTTTAAGGCATTATTTCAGGGCCGAAAATGGATTCTATGTTCTGAATGAGGTGATCCGAAAAGGTGTGGAATTTAGGGCCCATAATATCCTTGAGGAAGAATCCTTCTCAAATATGGATATCGTCTTTTCCCGTAACTTAGCCTTTACCTACTTCTCGAAAGAATCTCAGATAAAAGTCCTCAAGAAACTTGCTACATGTTTGAACGACCACGGGTATCTGATAATCGGAAAAGACGAAACCCTTCCCTTCACCTACCCCACCCTCTTCATCCCGATTTTTCAATCTGAAAAAATTTACAAAAAGTTTAATCCAACTGACCTGGTAGGATTGAATGAGGTTCTTTAGAGCGAACAAACTCGCCGGTGGCAATTAGGCATCCAGTAAACCTCGTTAGAAAGCTCTTTCTAACGAGGTTTACCTTTTCGATCTCTTCCTCAGCTTTTTAATCTCTTCTTCAACTTCCTCTGCTCCCTCAGCATAAAACTTCTCTTCATCGGGAGCCAACTCGCGAAGAAGCCGGAGGAACTCGCCTGCATGAACTCGTTCTTCATCGGCAATGTCCTTAAGGACCTCGATAGCAAGCTTGTTGTCCGTTGACTCTGCAAGCTGCATGTACAACTGAATCGCTTCGTACTCAGCAGCGACCATGAATCGAATGGCTCGAATGAGTTCCTCATTGGTGAGTTTCCTGTCATTTGCCAATCCTGAAAAAGGCGATCCAAATTCCGGCATAACTATTCTCCTTTCTTTATATTTCTCTTATCTCTGACCCAACGATTTGACCGACTATTATAAGGTTATCTTACCTAATTTCAATAATCTTGACTTTATGGCTCCTTCTGTCCGTTTATGTTCTTCTGAAATTTCTTTGAATGATTTGCCTCCATCAAAACTCTTGATCAGTTGGTTATCTTCCTCTTCGGCCCAAGGCTTCCCCGCATTTTCTGGAAGGGCTCCTCGACGCATCTGTCTGCTTTGGATTCTTGACAACGCCTCGATTGCCTTGAACAAAGCCCTCACCGTATCTGGATGCTGGTAGGGACTGTCTTCTGGAAATACTTCTCCTGTAAATGGATCTATCCCATCGCTCAGCAATCTTAGAATTTGTATCGCCCGGTCAGTATCCATTTTTGCTAATACATACAAGGCTCAGAGGTTCGTAATAGAAATCTAAAGCACTGCGGTTCAGCCGCTGGCGATGGCTAAAGGCTGCAATGGTTCTTACACTCGACAAGAAATCATGTTGGAATGGTTGCAACAGGCAAAACAGTTTTTCTCTATTA
>CAKZKY010000446.1 GCA_937124575.1 uncultured Pseudomonadota bacterium
AGGAGGAAGATATGAGCGAAAATGTTATGACCACTGAAGATAAGAAATTTGGCCAATCCAAGGTGATTCATGGGGTTCGCCCCAATGCAATCCTTGGTGGCCGATCGAATAGGGACTGGTGGCCAAACCAGCTAAACCTTAGGATCCTTCACCAGCACTCCAACCTCTCCAATCCAATGGGTAGGGAGTTCAACTACGCCGAGGAGTTCAAGAAGCTCGACTACTGGGCTCTGAAAAAGGATCTCCTGGCAGTGATGACCGACTCCCAGGCCTGGTGGCCTGCGGACTATGGTCACTATGGACCACTCTTCATCCGTATGGCCTGGCACAGCGCCGGGAGCTATCGTAGTGCCGATGGTCGTGGCGGTGCTAACACAGGCGCACAACGCCTCCCACCGCTGAGCAGTTGGCCGGACAATGTAAGCCTCGATAAGGCCCGACGGCTGCTCTGGCCCATCAAGAAGAAGTACGGCAAGAAGATCTCCTGGGCTGACCTTTTGATCCTTGCCGGCAATGTAGCGCTCGAGTCCATGGGTTTTAAGACCTTCGGCTTCGGCGGTGGCCGCATAGATGTATGGGAACCCCCTGAGGATATCTATTGGGGCGGTGAAGAAATCTGGCTGGGCGACAAGCGCTATAGCGGTGACCGCAAACTGGAGGGACCACTGGCTGCGGTGCAAATGGGCTTAATCTATGTGAACCCCGAAGGTCCGAATGGCAATCCTGATCCAGTGGCTGCAGCCCGCGATATTCGTGAGGTCTTCCGCCGCATGGGGATGAACGACTACGAAACCGTTGCGCTCATCGCTGGTGGCCACTCCTTCGGCAAGTGCCATGGAGCATGTCCAGAATCATTCGTTGGCCCTGAGCCAGAGGCTGCCCCAATCGAGGAGCAGGGTTTTGGTTGGCGCAACCGTTACGGCACCGGCAAAGGCACTGACACTTACACCAGCGGTTTGGAAGGCGCCTGGAAGCCAGCTCCAACCAAGTGGGACATGGGTTATCTTCATACCCTATTTCGCTACGAGTGGGAATTGACTAAAAGCCCTGCCGGCAAATTCCAATGGAAACCAAAGGGCGATGCTGGTGCAGGCACCGTGCAAGATGCACACGACCCATCTAAGAGACATGCGCCGATGATGCTAACGACAGACCTTTCGCTCCGCATGGATCCTGCTTACGAGAAGATTGCACGGCGTTTCCTCGCCTATCCGGATGAGTTCGCAGATGCTTTTGCAAGGGCCTGGTTCAAATTGACGCACCGTGATATGGGCCCGCGTAACCGCTATTTGGGCCCCGAAGTCCCTGCTGAGGATTTAATCTGGCAAGATCCTATTCCTTCTGTTGACCATAAACTGATTGATGCCAACGATATCCAGGCATTAAAGGAGAAGATCCTCGCCTCAGGGCTTTCCGTCTCAGAACTGGTCTACACTGCCTGGGCCTCTGCGTCCACCTTCCGGGGTTCAGACTATCGTGGAGGCGCGAACGGAGCGCGCATTCGGCTTGCACCGCAAAAGGACTGGGAAGTCAACCAGCCGCCCCAACTGGCAAAGGTTCTTGGAATCCTCGAGGGCATCCAGAAATCGTTCAACGAGAAAGCTACAGATGGCAAAAAGGTTTCCTTGGCGGATCTGATCGTGCTCGGTGGCTGTGCCGCAGTAGAGCGAGCGGCGAAGAAGGCCGGTTTCAACGTGGAGGTTCCCTTCAAGCCAGGCCGCATGGATGCCTCACAGGAGCAGACCGATGTGGAATCCTTCGCTTGGCTCGAGCCGGTTGCCGATGGTTTTCGCAACTACTTAAAGAAAGATATGCACAACGTGGCATCCGAAGAACTACTGGTGGACCAATCGCAGTTGCTGACGTTGACCACACCTGAGATGACGGTTCTTGTCGGTGGGTTGCGCGTGCTAAACGCCAACTTCGGTAAATCTCCCAATGGCGTCTTTACCAAGCGGCCGGAGACGCTGACCAACGACTTCTTCGTTAACCTTCTCGACATGGGCACGGAGTGGAAGGCAGTCACAGAAGAAGAGCAGATGTTTGAGGGGCGTGATCGTGCGACAGGCGAGCTGAAGTGGACCGCCACTCGCGTTGACCTCATCTTCGGGTCGAACGCCCAGTTGCGTGCCACTGCCGAGGTCTATGCCTGCGATGACGCCCAAGAGAAATTCGTTCATGACTTCATCGACGCATGGAGCAAGGTAATGAACCTCGACCGCTTCGACCTGGCCTGATCGCAGCGGCAAGAAGAAAGAGCCAAAGTTACAGCAAAATAGGCTCAAAGGGCTAAACTTAAATAGAAAGGAGGTCAACTATGGCTGAAGCAAAAGATGGATGTGTGACACCGGCAAAAGGCCCAATCATCGCAGCGGAATCTAAAGTCTCTCAACCATCAACCATTCAAAAGGAGGAGACCAAAATGATCGCTCAAGTAGGGAAACCGGCACCCGATTTTGAAGCAAGCGCCTATGTGGATGGTGGATTTAAGAATATTAAACTTTCGGATTATAAAGGGAAGTGGGTGGTAATCTGTTTTTACCCTGGTGATTTCACTTTTGTCTGACCGACGGAATTGTCGGCAGTTGCCGCCAAACATCAGGAATTCAAGTCTCTCGGAGTTGAATTTTTGGCACTCAGTACCGACAGTCGCTTCACTCACAAGATCTGGCAGGAAGAGGAGCTTTCTAAGATGGTCCCTGGAGGGGTCCCTTTCCCGATGCTTTCAGACGCAGGAGGCCGTATTGGAACTATTTATGGAGTTTACGATGAAAGTGCTGGCGTGGACATTCGGGGACGGTTTCTCATTGATCCCGATGGGATTATCCAGGCAATGGAGACAGTGACACCGCCTGTGGGACGGAATGTTGCTGAACTGATCCGTCAGATAAAAGCCTTCCAGCATGTACGGGCAACGGGTGAGGTGATGCCTTCCGGATGGCAACCAGGCAAACCTACCTTGAAACCAGGTCCAGACCTCGTGGGTAAGGTATGGAAGGTCTGGAAACCAGAGATGGCCTTTTAAATTCCTTGAACGATGGGGGGATTCGATTAGGAATAGAACTGGAGGAGAGGGGTGTAAATGAAGCATTCCCCCTTCTCCTCTTTCCCCTTGTATAAAGAAGATGAGAGGAGTTCATATGAAAATACCGGAATATATTTCAAAGGAGGAAGTCAGGAGAATTTGCAAAACCCTTAAAATCAGAGACTGGACAAAATTGAAGACAGACAAAGTTCTCCCCAAAGAAGCCAAGTTGATCCTTGCCATTGTGAATAAAGAAAGGATGGAAATTGACCC
>CAKZKY010000447.1 GCA_937124575.1 uncultured Pseudomonadota bacterium
GGCCAAAGTCCTTCGGGTCTGAGAAGCATCATGGCTACGAGTGCAGCGCCATAAACGAAAAGCCGATATTCAGCAAACTCGCGCAAAAGCTCGGGTAGCCCAACCAGGGCAGCAGCTCCCAGAATGACTCCGGGGATAGACCCCATTCCGCCCACAATGATCACACAGAGAATATTGATGGAGATCATGACGTTGAAACTGTGGGGATAGACCGAGGCCAATTTGCTTGCAAAAATGGCTCCGCTGATTGCGGAAAAACCTGCGCCTGTTGCAAAGGCTAATAATTTGGTGGCTACCAGATTGATGCCCATTGCCTGAGCTACATCTTCGTCTTCGCGGAGAGCCATCCAGGCACGGCCCAATCTCGAATCCCTTAGACGCAAAGAGACGAAAGCCACCAACAGACAGCCTGCCAGAATGAGATAGTAGATCTGTTGAGGGCCAGTAAACTCAAAACCACCGATGGAAGCCTTTGGGATCTTACCAATGCCTTGAGCTCCGCCGAACCATGGCCTGAGAAAGTCTGAGAGGACCAGAATCCGGATGATCTCACCAAACCCGAGCGTGGCAATCGCCAGATAGTCCCCTCTCATCTTGAGGACAGGAATACCTAGCAGTACTCCTGAAATCACTCCGAATAGAATGGCAAAGGGAAGGGCCTCCCAGAAGGAGAGGCTGAAGAAGCCGAGTTCCGGGGAGGTCAGGACTGCAACAGCATAGGAACCAATGGCAAAGAAGGCCACATAGCCGAGATCAAGAAGGCCGGCATAGCCTACAACGATATTGAGTCCCAAACCGAGCAGGACGTAAAGCCCCACAATTGTGAATACCTCGCTCAAAAAAAGTCCAAGAACTTGAGGAAGAAGGAGGAGAATAAAGACAAGGATGAGGATGCTCGTCACCTTGATGATTCGCTGGGGAGCTGGGGGAAGGCGTCGAAAACCGGTTTGAATCGCCTTTCCCTTCCTTGACCAGAAAAGGAAGAAAGAGGCAATCAAGATGGTCAATCCGATAGTTCCTTGAATTGTCAAACCGTTTGCCGTGAAAAGCCATTCATTGATGACAGCCAGAGGTCCCCAAAGGGCGAATGTGGGACGAAGCAGGTCCTGCAATACACCGGCGACCACAACGCTGCCCAGCGAGGTAAGAAGGACCCTGCGAAGCATACTGGGAGCGAGAAAGAATAGGCCTCCCAAAAGTCCACTCAAGGCACCAAGGAGTAGGAGGAGCAGGCTGCCAGTGTCTCTTTCCATGCCAAAGGTGAGCAGATTGTAAAGCATCGGGGAGGCATTGATGAAGACCTTTCGGAGGTTGATGAGGCCTCCCACCATGACCAACAGGACTAAGTGACCAGAGATCAGAATTCCAGAGATAAAACTATTGGCTAAAACCCGCAGGGTTCCGTGGGGGGTTCGTTTGGCAGCAAGGTAACTCATGAAGAAGGCCACGATGAAAAGCAATGTGTGGCCCATCGAGATGACATTGGCAATGATATCGCGCTGGCTGAAAGCCTCGACCATTCCCACCAGAGAAAGGAGAATTTCAACCACACCCCCGATAAATCCGATTTTAATGGCTTGTTTCATATTAAAGTGACTAAGGTGAACTATAGTTTGTCAAGATTTAAAAATTTTAGGCACTCTAAACTTTAATCGCTTTCAAATTCTTTAGGCTTTCTTCACTGCGAGACGCTCACCCAGTATGCCAGTCGGACGGAAAATCAGGACAAGGACGAGCATCGTAAATGCAATCGCATCCTTTAACTGGTAAGGTGCGACAATACCCAGACCGTCGAGGAAAAGGCTCGGCCCTACGGACTCCACAAGGCCAAGAAAGATTCCGCCCATCATGGCTCCTGGGATGTTTCCGATACCACCTAAAACGGCCGAGGTGAAGGCTTTGATCCCTGGGATGAAACCCATGAAAAAGTGGACCTGTTTGAACATCAAAGCATAGAGCACACCGGCGGCACCAGCCGCCATGCCTCCAATGACAAAGGTCGTGACGATCATTCGATCAATATCAATTCCCATTAAAGCTGAGGTTTCTTTGTCTTCGGAAACGGCGCGAATCGCTTTACCCACACGGGTGCGCTGCACAAAAGAGTAGAGAGCGGCCATCAGGATGGCAGCCGCGACAATGACCATGGCCTGAAATTTCAGGATGCGAAATTCTCCCAAAACCCATTCTCCTTCCAGAATCTTAACAACCGGATAAGCCTGAAAACCCGAGCCGTATAATCCTCTAAAGGTATATTGTAAAAAGAAGGAGGCTCCAATCGCGGTAATCAGGGGAATCAGACGGGGAGCGGTTCTTAGTGGACGGTAAGCAATTCGTTCCAGAAGGACGGCAACCAGTGTCGAAGTGGCCATGGAGACAAGAAAGATCATAATCAGGCTGGGTATGGGATACTGATTGAGAAACCCGGACGAATGAAAGGCGGCAGCAATAAAATAGGCTGTATAAGGGCCACTCATGAAGACCTCGCTATGGGCAAAGTTGATCATCCTGAGAATCCCATAGACCATGGTATAGCCCATAGCAATGAGGGCGTAAATGCTTCCCTGAGCAAGGCCGAAGATGACGAAATCAAACCAGTGGTGTGCCGTGTATGTTCCTGCAGCAAGAGTGGCTGTGGAGCCCCAGAAGATCAGAAGCAGAAGGCTACCCCCGATGAACCACATGATCACATCGGTAGGTGTAACTCTCTCTTTCCAGCGTTTCAGTGTGAGGATATTCATTTCCTTTACAACCTCAAATTGAGAAGCATGGACAATTCAATCCATCCCCTTCTCCTTCCCTTAATCGGGAAAGGAGAAGGGCTGATGGGATATCAGTTTAATTGAAACAGATGGTCCTATTTCTTCTTTGGGGCTTCCTTCGCAGCTGGTTTTGCTGGCGCAGCTGCTGTGGGTGACCAGATCGGTTTATCCGGAATAGTCTGTTTTTTGATGTTGTCCGCTGTCATCTGATAGATGGCGATCATTGGGTCCGCGCAGTCCCCTGTATCCGTGCAAGTGAGGTTTCCGGTTAGGCCTTTGAAGCCCTTTGTTGCATACAAGGCATCCCTTAATGCTTTTCTGCCAATGTGGAGTGTGCCGTCCGGCGCCACCTTGCCTACCTTCTCAATAGCAGCAAAAGCGATCATCGCGGCGTCATAGGCATGGGCATGGAAAGGAGCAATCGGTTTTTCACCGTATTTCTTCTGATGCTTTTCGAGGAAGGTTTTATAGCCAGCCCCAAAAGCGGAGAAATCCGGACTGGAGTGGTACATTCCTATAGCGGCATCCCCAGC
>CAKZKY010000448.1 GCA_937124575.1 uncultured Pseudomonadota bacterium
CAGATTGCAGATTGAAGGTTGAAAAAACTAAATTTCGTTTTGGTACTCAATCTTAAATCTAAAATCTGCAATCTGAAATTAATCTATTCTCCTTTTTCGATTTCCATAAAAATCTTTCCATGATGAAAGATTCTTACCCCACCTGTCTCCTCTGAGATGACAATGGCTAAGGCATCGGTCAGTCGTGTGATTCCGGCTGCGGCCCGATGGCGGCTTCCAAGACCGAGCGGAATCTCGATATTCTCTCCGGAGGCGTCGAGATGGCGGCCAGCTGCCAAGATGACGCCGTCATCACGAAAGATAAAGGCTCCATCGATGGAGGAGAACTCCTTTACGGTCTCTTTAAGACGATGGTCAAGAATATTTCTCTCCTCCTCCGGATAGCCTTGAAAAGGATTGATCACCATTGGATGAGAAAATTTCATGACCTCATCATGTCGGCCAAGTACAAAGATGGTTCCAACAGGTTTCCTTCCCTCTTTTCCCTCAGCGGAGATCTCAAGGGCGAGGTTGAGAACGGTCTCAAAGACTTCCGGTCTCACAATCTCCGAAATCACTGGAAGATCAGAGGAGGAAAGGATCTCAAACTCTTTACCGAATTCGAGGATGAGAAGATTGTCAAGGGCTTTGGATTGCGGCATTCCGGATAAGCAGATCCATTTATCCCCTTTTTGAACCAGCCCTTTTGAGAGGGCCTGGATGATGGCCATCTTGATCTGATTGATTCGACCCAATGGAAGATCGGGAATTCGAAGAACCTTATCGAAAAAAGAAAGGGCTTCTTGGAGAGAGGTCTCGTCTTTGATGGCGAGGATCAGATCCACCTCCTTCTCCTCTCCAATCTTTGCCAAGCCTTCGTAATCTTCGATCAGATCCGCATAAAGAAGCACTCCCTTTGATTTCGTCTTCTTTACGGCATTGCAGGCCATCTCCACCATCAGGCGATTTTGCTGTTTCACGGATTCCCCCTTTTGTCTTGCCTCACCCGAAGACTTTTAACCCAAGGCTTTATTTTCTTACCTTTTTATTATACAAATAATTGTTAGAAAGTAAAAGTCTTTAGTTTAAGGGCAAGTCTAAGGACGCCAGTTTCGTTGAAGGGTTAGGTCATTCGTCTTTAAGACCATAACCGGTACCTTTTCACGTTAACCGATTTCGGGGGCAGAATGGGATTTCGGTGTGGTATTGTCGGACTTCCCAACGTCGGGAAATCGACGATTTTTAATGCCCTAACGGCTGCAGGGGCAGAGGTTGCGAATTACCGCTTCTGCACCATCCAGCCCAATCTGGGCATTGTCCCTGTTCCAGATAGGAGATTGGAGGAATTAGCCCGACGCATTCATCCCAAGAAAGTCACGCCTACAACGCTTGAATTCTTTGATATTGCTGGATTGGTCAAAGGGGCAAGCAAGGGAGAAGGATTGGGGAACCAGTTTCTGGACCATATTCGGAATGTGGATGCCATTGCCCATACGATTCGGTGTTTTGAAAACAGCAATGTGGCCCACGATTTCGGTTCAATTGATCCGGTGAGAGACATCGAGGTGGTGAATACGGAGCTCATTCTCGCCGATCTTCAGACCCTTGAAAAGAGGATGGCGAAGGTTGAGAAACTTCATCGGGTCGGAGCTAAAGAGAGCGCACTGGAATTAGAGGTCTACCATGAAGTTCAGGCTGTGCTCAATAGGGGACAGATTGCGGGCACTCTCCATTTTACCGGCGAGAAAAAGGCCATTTTTTCAGACCTCCATCTTTTGACCTCAAAACCTCTCTTCTATGTGGCCAATGTTGATCAGAAGGAAATAAGAGGAGAGGGAAGCTGTTTAAAGACGATGTTAGATTGGGCAGAGAGGGAAGGAGTCAAAGTGGTGGTCATCTGTGGCGACCTCGAAGCCGAGCTTTCCGAATTGAAGGAAGAGGAGAGGGAGGAGTTCCGAAAGGAATTGGGCCTGGAAGGGTCAAGCTTAGAGAGGTTGGTGCGGGTGGGCTACGAAGTTCTCGATCTGGTCACCTTTTATACAACGGTCAGTTCCGAACTCAGGGCCTGGACAGTTACGAAAGGGACTCCGGCTCCCAAAGCAGCGGGTAAGATTCACACCGATATGGAGCGAGGATTTATACGTGCAGAGGTGACCTCTTTTGAAGATTTTATTGCCTGTGGCTCAGAACATCTGGTCAAAGAGAAGGGGCTCCTCCGATCCGAAGGCAAAGAATATCTCGTTCGGGATGGAGACATCATCCACTTTAGGTTTCATGTGTAAGGAAAGTCAATCACCCAGAAATTGTATTCAAATCCCAAACGATTTTTTTATTTGGAGCTTGGAATTTAGTCACTGGTATTTTATAGTTTTGAAAACGATCAACCATACATTCTGAGACAAAAGCCTCCCATGAAAACTCTCCGTTACCTATTCTATATGATTCCCGTCCTCTTCAGTTTCATAAAAGATATCTTTCTCAAGGATCTCTCGAGAGAGGAGAATCGTCTCCATTATCTTTTCGGAAAAGCCAATGCTTATGACCAGGCCGGTCTGATAGATCGGGCCATCCGGATCTATCAGGAGATATTGAGGAAAGATCCTCATTCAATTCCCGTCTTTATGAATCTCGGGGGTCTCTGTTTCCGAAGGGGAATGTTCGAAAGCGCAATTCCTTATTACACGAAGGTGGTTAATCTTAACCCCAAACACTATCAGGGCTATTACTGGCTGGCTGTCTGCTACTGGAAATTAGGACGGTATTATGCAGCCATCAACACTTTGGAGGAGGTCATTGAATTCCTCCCCACCTTTAAAGATGCCCTCAACTTGATGGGCGATTGCTATGAGAAAGTAGGAGAAGGGGCAAAAGCCGAGCATTACTACTTGAAGGCAATCAGTGCAGACCCAGAAGGTTTGGTCATCCATAGCGGAATACTGAATCGTTCGATTCAGGATAAGAAGAAAGAGGAAAGGGTAAGACATTAAGAGACAATCAACCTATCTCCTACCATGAGCCATTTCACCTCTCCTCTTTTTTCTGTGCTTTTTTCTTCGCTGAAAGATATTTTTCCTCATCGATGATGCGGGGGGATATTCCCTGGAATCCTCCGAGGTTGGGATCGGGAGGTAGAAGGATCCAGGCGATCCCAAACTCTTTATCCACCTTAACCACCTTGTCTTCTGGTCGAAGCTTCTTCATGGAAGCGAATTACACGAATAATAGCGAATGGCACGAATTGCATGAGCCATTTGCGTTTTTTCTATCTATTATGATTAGCATGATTAATCATTCCAATTCAAGAGATAATGGATTTGTTTAGAAAGTAAACATTTAAAAAGATGGGTTCGAAAAACCGTTTTAAAGAGATCCGGCACGTCCTGATTTATACCCTTTTTCTCAATTGGGGAGTAGCAGGAGCAAAACTGATCTATGGTTGGCTCATCCAATCTGTCAGCATGAAGGCGGATGGTTTCCATTCTTTCACAGATGGCTCCTCAAATCTCATTGGCCTCTTAGGCATCTGGATTGCCTCTCGGCCTATTGACCCAAACCATCCTTATGGCCATAAGAAGTTCGAAACCTTAACTACAGTGGCTATCTCCGCAATACTCTTTGTTGTCTGCTTCAATGTGATCCGAGAAGGGATCACTCGCTTCATGGATCCAGTGCCTCCTCGGGTGGACATTCGGGCTTTTCTTGTAATGTTCGTGACATTGGCGATCAATATAATCGTCATGATCTACGAGAGTAAAAAGGGGAAGGAGCTAGAAAGCGATGTGCTCGTTTCGGATGCACTTCACACTCGTGCCGATATCCTGACCTCTTTCTCTGTCCTCATCGCCCTGATCGCAGTCAAAATGGGTTATCCCATCGTTGATCCGATCGTCTCATTGGCCATAGCGGTTTTTATCGGATATGCGGCTGTCCAGATCTTACGTGAGAGTACGCGAGTGCTCAGCGATGGAATAGCGATTCCCATCCAGGAGATCGAGAAGGTCGTTCTTGCGATTAAAGGGGTTAAGGCGTGCCATCAAATCCGGAGCAGAGGACGGGGAGATGATATCCATATAGATCTCCATATCCTGGTTGATCGAGACATGGATGTTCACAGGGCCCATCATCTCTCCTACGCCATCGAGAATAAAATCAAAAGGGATTTTCCAGGGGTAACGGATGTATTGGTTCATATCGAACCCCTGGAAAGCGGAGATGGAAAGAATAGAAAGGGAGCCTGAACTTCCTGTTCAAGCCCCCTTGGACTGTTCCTCCCGGAATTACTCTTTCTTGCCTTCTTTAGCAGATGCTTTCTCTTCTTTTTCCAGCTCTGCCTTCGATTTGATCTCACTGATGTAGTAGATGAGGACACCTGCACCGATCAGGATGAGAAGGATGGGCAGGGTCGCCATCAAGCCCTTGACGAACATCGGCCACCAAATAATCAGAAGAATCAACCCGACGACGACAACGATCACGCCAATGATAACCCCTAACACATTCGACATCATCCTCACCTCCTTTTTTATCGAAGAATCGTTGATGCAAAAGTTACCAAATTGAAGATGGGAAGTCAAGATTGAAAGTCATGCTTTACTCTTGCAAACATTTGGAGGGACTGTTAAATTGGGATGGTGAAGTCCAAACTGAGAAGATAGGAGGAAACAATGGCTGTTCAAATGAAAGGGAGATCGTTGGCGACGCTGAACGATCTGTCAAGAGAAGAGATTGAGCAGATTCTAAAAACATCGGAGTTATTGAAACTTCAACTTATCCGTGGCCAGGAACATCCTTTGCTCAAAGGAAAAACATTGGCCATGATCTTTGAGAAGCCCTCCACTCGGACCAGGGTCTCTTTTGAAGTGGGGATGTGGCAGCTTGGAGGCTATGCCCTCTATCTCAGCACCAATGACCTTCAATTAGGTCGGGGAGAGACGATTGCGGATACCGCCCGAACGCTGTCCCGGTATGTCAATGGAATCATGGCAAGGGTCTTTGCCCACCAGACGATCATTGATCTGATCCGATATTCATCTGTGCCTGTGATCAATGGCCTTTCTGATTTCTCCCATCCCTGTCAGGGGCTTGCCGACCTGTTCACTGTCTATGAAAAGAAGGGGCGACTCGAAGGTCTAAAGATGGCCTATGTTGGAGACGGTAACAACGTTGCCCATTCATTGATCGAGGGCTGTTCAAAAGTGGGAATGAATATCATTCTTGCCTGCCCCAAAGGGTATGAACCCGATCCTAAGGTTGTGGCACAGGGGAAGAAAGACGCCCAGAAGAACGGATCGGACGTGAGGGTCACGAATGATCCAAAGGAAGCGGTCAAGGGAGCGGATGTCATCTATACCGATGTCTGGGCAAGCATGGGCAAAGAAAAGGAACATGCCCAGAGAGTAAAGATTCTGAAACCCTACCAGGTCAATTCGAAGCTGGCTAAAGGTGCCAAAGAAGATTTTATTTTTATGCATTGCCTCCCTGCACACAGAGGAGAAGAGGTGACCGATGAGGTGGCTGATTCGGCGAATAGCGTCATCTTTGATCAGGCCGAAAACAGACTTCATACTCAGAAAGCATTGATGGCGCTGGTGATGTAACGGAAAGGGTTCAAGGGGGCAAGTGACCAAGGGTTCAAGTGAGATATCATCAATGAAGTCTTGAACCCTTGATTCCGGAAATCCTTGAGTCGTGTCCCACTTGAAGGAGCGGATATTGAAAAAACAGATCATATTGACGGTTAATGGCGCAGGGGGAGATGGAAATGAAACAGAAGTATGACATCCTGATTCAAAAGGGATTGGTCGTTTCAGGGGCTGGAATTCGTAAGGCGGATGTCGGGATCAAGGGAGAGAAGATTGTCAGGGTTGGACCGGGCTTAAAAAAAGAGGAGGCAGGCAGAATCATTGATGCTACTGGAAAGTATGTATTGCCGGGTGTGATTGATGTCCATGTCCATCCGGTCTATGAAGATGATATGGGAGGCCTCTCTTTGACTGCAGCCTATGGAGGTGTAACCACGCTCATCCACTTTGCCTATGCCAAGCCCGGGATGAAACTGATTGATACGATCAAACAGTATCAAGAGGATGGATCAAAGAGATCGTATCTCGATTTTGCAATTCACGGAACCTTATTTGATCCGGCCAACCAGATCGAAGAGATTCCAGCGGCTTTTGAATTCGGTGTGACTTCCTTTAAGATGTTTATGGCTTATGCGAAGCTGAAGTGGATGACCGATGATTACCATCTGGCTAAGGCGATGGATTTGATAGCGGAATGCGGCGGAATGGCCATGGTCCATGCAGAAAACGGAATGGTCACCGACTATTTCGAAGATCGCTCTTTAAAGAGAGGAGAGGATCAGAAAAAAGTTTTTCTGAAGACGAGGCCTGATTATATTGAGGCAGAGGCCATCTTCAGAGCCATCTCCATTGCAGCGGTCACGCATTGCCCTCTTTATGTGGTTCATCTCAGCACGGCAAGAGGTATTCTACCAATTCAGCAAGCCAAAGCAGAAGGTCAGATGGTCTATGTGGAAACGTGTCCCCAGTACCTTACGATGACAGATGCCAAGCTCCAAAAGTTAGGTCCACTGGCGAAGATTGGGCCTCCTCTTCGAACAGAGAGAGACCGGCTTGCCCTTTGGAAGGCAATACAAAAAGGGATCATTGATACTGTGGCCAGTGACCATGCGCCAAAGGCGAAGAAGATGGAAGATCCATTCTTTGAAGCTCCCTATGGTTCTCCTCAGACTGAGACGATGTTTACAGTGATTTATGACGAGGGTGTGAATAAAGGAAGAGTGAAACTGAGTAAATTAGTTCGACTCTTTTCAGAAAATCCTGCCAAGATCTTTGGCCTCTATCCAAAGAAAGGGACGATTCAAAAGGGGTCGGATGCAGATATTGTCATCTTTGACCCGAAACAGGTCCATACCATCCACCATCAAACCCAGCATTCCAGAGCACCCTATACGCTTTATGAAGGGAGAAGATGTAAAGGGAAACCGGTACTTTTGATGCAGAGGGGAAAAGTGTTGATCGAGGATGATGAAATAAAAGGAAAACCAGGTGAAGGGATGTTTCTACCGACCAAGATCACTGGGGTTAAATTATAAATCCATAGAAGATCGGGTGATCTGCAATGAGGAGGTCAATATGGCATGTCTCAAAGGAAAAGATATTCTTCATGGAAATCAGTTTACAAGGAAAGAGATTGAAGCCATCCTGAAGGTGGCCTCGGAATTTGAAAAGGAATTGAAGAAGAAGGATACCCTTCCTCTGTTAAAAGGAAAGATCCTGGCCACCCTCTTCTTCGAACCGAGCACCCGAACTCGACTCTCTTTTGAAACGGCCATGCAAAGGTTAGGTGGCGGCGTGATCGGGATGGGTTCGGTGGAGAGCTCCTCTGTTGCTAAGGGTGAAACATTATTGGACACTGTTCGCACCGTTGCCCAGTATGCAGATGTCATTGTCCTGAGACATCCACGTCTCGGATCTGCCAAAGAGGCCGCAGATGCCGTCCCGATCCCAATCATCAATGCCGGGGATGGAGCAGGCCAGCATCCCACACAGGCATTACTTGACATGTACACCATCCAGAAAGAGATAGGTTCCCTTAAGAACTTAACCGTCTCCCTCGTAGGAGACCTGAAATATGGTCGGACCGTTCATGCCCTGGTTGAGCTTCTATCCCTTTTCAAGGCCAAAATCTATATGGTTTCCCCGGCTCTTCTGAGAATGCCCACAGAGATTACCACCGGATTGAAAGAGAATGGGATTGAGGTGATCGAAACCGAAGATATGGTTGAAGCGGCTAATGCGAGCAGTATCCTTTATATGACACGGATCCAGAAAGAGAGGTTCGCTGACCTCTCTGAATATGAAAGGCTTAAAGGCAGTTTTGTCCTTAATCGAGCCTTTCTCAATAAATTGAAGAGGAAGGTGACGATCCTTCATCCCCTTCCGAGAGTGGATGAGATTGATCCAGAAGTAGACACCTATCCAGGAGCTGCCTATTTTAGACAGATGAGAAACGGTATCTTCGTGAGAATGGCACTATTAGCTATGATTTTTGGCAAAAGATGACCGTCAAATTCCAATAACCAAATTCTAAGCTCCAAATAATAACCGATGACCAATAACCAAACTCAAATTAGCAATTAAAACATTTAAGAAAAAGTGTCTTTGGGTATTGGTGCTTGGAGCTTATTTGGATATTGGTGATTGGAATTTGGTTATTCACTTATGAGGATATCTATGAAACTCTCCCTTACTGTGTTGGCCATCGGCGGAAATTCACTCATCAAGGATAAAAACCATATTGCTCTATCTTCCCAATACGAAGCGATCCAGGAAACCACCAGATACATTGTAGACCTAATTCGAGAAGGACTGAATCTGGTCATCACGCATGGCAATGGCCCACAAGTTGGATTCATCTACAGAAGGGGAGAGCTTGCCCAACATGAACTTCCACTGATTCCTCTTGATATCTGCGGAGCAGATACACAGGGAGCAATCGGATATATGATTCAGATGGCCCTTCTGAATGACTTACGGAAGATGGGATTAGAGAAGAAGGTGGCTGCCATTGTGACAAAGACCATTGTAGACGGAGAGGATCCCTCTTTTCAAAAACCGACCAAACCGATTGGCTCATTCATGTCCGAGCAAGAGACCCTTATTCATCAATCGGAGAAAGGCTGGCAGGTTATAGAGGATGCAGGCCGGGGATTCCGACGGGTTGTTCCTTCGCCCATGCCAAAGGAGATCATCGAACTGGATACCATTCGTTTATTAGTCAATAACGGTTACATTGTGATCGCCGCAGGAGGAGGGGGGATTCCTGTCATCCGAAATGAGCGAGGAGACCTTGAAGGTGTTGAGGCGGTTATAGATAAGGATTTAAGCTCTTCCCTATTGGCCAGGAGTATTGGTGCGGACACGTTAATCATTTCAACCGCAGTGGATACAGTTTTTCTCAATTTTGGCCAGAAAGATCAAAAACCGATCCGTCATGCGACTCTTCTTGAAATCAAACAGTATCTCAAAGAAGGGCACTTCAAACCTGGCTCCATGAAGCCTAAGATCGAAGCTATCATCCAGTTTCTTGAAGCCGGTGGTCAAAGAGCAATCATCACCTCACCTGAACACCTCCTCAAAGCGGTCAAAGGCGAGGCCGGAACCACAATCACACCATCCCTCTGATACCCCATCAGCTTAAGAAATCCTATCAGCCTCCTGAAATTTTCAAATGTAACCGCCCCACAGCTCTCAATCTAACGCCCCCATCCATCTTCCCCCTCTTATCTTAAGAGGGGGAAGGGGGAGTTATAAGGGGAGGTTACCCACTCAATATCTGGATGAACCTTTTAAA
>CAKZKY010000449.1 GCA_937124575.1 uncultured Pseudomonadota bacterium
GCTTGCGATTTTTCGAGCGACCCTCACCCTTCCAGGAATTGCCGGCCTTGTCCTTTCGATCGGAATGGCGGTGGATGCCAATGTCCTCATCCATGAAAGAATCAAAGAGGAATTGAGATGGGGGAAGACGATTCGGGCTGCCATTGATGAGGGCTACCGAAGGGCCTTTGTCACCATTTTGGACTCGAATATAACGACCTTGATTGCTGCTCTTTTTCTTTATCAGTTCGGTACGGGCCCAGTGAGGGGATTTGCTGTGACTCTCTGTATTGGTCTTTTAGCCAATATCTTCACGGCTGTGTATATTACCCGATGGGTCTTCGATTTTCTTACCCTGAAGATGAATGTCAAGAAGTTGAGTATTTGAGTGAGTGAATTCCATGGAGTTAATCAGACCAGGAACACGTTTCGACTTTATTGGCAAGAAGAAGATTACGGTCTGGATTTCAGGGATCGCTCTTCTCATCAGCCTGGGCTCTATCTTTCTTCACAATGGTCTAAGGTACGGAGTTGACTTTGCAGGAGGTATCTTGCTCCAGATCAGATTTTCTCAGATCGTGGATATCTCCGAGGTCCGTCATGCCATGGAGGCAATGGGATCAAAGGACGCCATGGTTCAGAAATTCGGAGGCGAAAACGAATTTCTGATCCGCATTGAAAGAGGTGGGGAGGATCTCGAGAAAGTATCAAAAGAGATTCAAACTTCACTTCAGCAACGATTCAAAGATAAAAGTCTGGAAATTCGCAGAGTGGAAGTGGTTGGTCCCAAAGTGGGGAAGGATTTGAAGAAGAAGGCTCTCTGGGCGGTGAGTCTCTCTTTTGTCGCCATCCTCATTTACGTTGCCTGGAGATTTAAACAGATATCTTATGGGTTAGGGGGAATTGCTGCACTGGTCCACGATATCATCATCACTTACGGAGCCATATCGATTTTAAACCTTGAATATTCTCTTCCCCTGATGGCTGTCATCCTGACGATCATCGGATTTTCGATCAACGATACCATTGTCATCTTCGACCGGGTCCGGGAGGATGTCAAGAAATACCGAAAAGAAAACCTTGAGACGATTTTTAACACCGCCATCAACGAGACCCTTGGACGAACAATCCTGACTTCTGGGACAGTGATGATGGTGGTACTGATTCTCTTCTTCTTTGGAGGGCCGGTCATCCATGATTTTGCTTTAACCCTTATTGTAGGCCTCATTTCAGGGACCTATTCAACTATTTATGTGGCCAGCCCTGTGGTCCTGTTCTGGAACAAATATTTTACAAGGAAAAAGAAGCACTAAACCCCCAAGAGATTCCTGGGTTTTTAAGAAATCTCGAGCTTTGATTCAGAGAGTAGACCAAAGACTTCAGACAACAGACTGAAAGCCAGAGCTGTATCGGTGTCAGCGAATATTGTAGAGGGGTCAGCCAGAAAGAATAGGAATGAGTAGTTACAGTTTTTGGATATCGGTATATCATCGTTAGCAGAGTTGAGTTACTATATCAAGTTTACAAAAGAGTTGGAATATTTAGACACCAAAACATACGGGGAATTATCAACAAAGTTTCAGGAAAGTTTGAGGACACTTCAAGGATTAATTTCTTATATAGAAAAGTCTGAGGTCTAAAGTCTGAAATCTAATGTCTGAATTTAAGAAATCTCACGATTCATTCTTGACAGTTAGAAACATCATATCTTAAATTTATTAGATAAGGTGATTCAATGAAAACTTATCAGGCAAAAAAAGAGGAAATCCAACATCAGTGGTATCTTGTTGATGCTGAGGGAAAGATTTTGGGAAGATTAGCCACTGAATTAGCAAAGGTCTTGAGAGGAAAGAAGAAACCCATTTACACCCCCCATGTGGATACCGGCGATTTTGTCATTGTCGTCAATGCTGAAAAGGTGGTTTTGACCGGAAAGAAGATGAAGGACAAGATTTACTATCATCATACAGGTCATCCAGGCGGGATTCGAGAAATGAGCGCTGGAAAATTATTAGCCAAGAAACCTACTGAAATGATCCGAATTGCGGTTAAAGGGATGTTGCCAAAAACCAGTCTGGGCCGACAGATGCTAAGAAAATTAAAGGTCTATGCCGGACCAAAGCATCCCCATGAAGCCCAGAAGCCTGTTCCACTTGAAATTTAGCTCCTCTCTCCCCATTGATGGGGGAGGGGCGGGGTGAGGGTGAAAGAATAATATAAGGAGAAATAAAGTGTCAGAACCCATTTATGCCACAGGAAAGAGAAAGACCTCCATCGCCAGGGTATGGCTGGAACCGGGTGAGGGGAAATTTGTTGTCAATGAAAAGGCTTTGAAGGAGTACTTCGGAAGGGAGACCTGTGAGATGGTCATCATGCAGCCCTTCGATCTGACGGGGACCCGGAATCAATTCAACGTAAAAGCCGATGTTCGGGGAGGAGGCATTGCCGGTCAATCCGAGGCTGTTCGGCACGGAATTTCGAAAGCCTTGCTCCAGTTTAATTCAGAATTCAAGGATGCCCTAAAAAAGGCAGGTCTTCTGACCAGGGATTCAAGAATTAAGGAGCGAAAGAAATATGGATTGAGAGGAGCCCGAAGAAGACCTCAGTACTCCAAACGATAATTTCACGACCGAATTGGCCTAAATTGAGGGGGGCGCATGGCCTCCTTTTTTATTAACGTTTTGCCCCTACTCATTTTCTTCAATGTAACCCTGCTTGAATAAATCCAGCCCCATTACGTCTAACCGCTTAAATTGATGTAGGATATGGGATGACCCCTCCCATAATTATTTTTATTCAAAAGATGTAAAAAAGGTCGTAAAAGTAACTAAAAAAGAGCCGCCTGCAGAAAAAAGCAGGATTGAAGACGATCCATCAAAAACTATTTCTCTTGAGGAATGGTATAAAATCATTCAGGGAATGGTTAAATACCATTGAAAAATTTTGTAGGGGAGACCCTCAGTGGTCTCCCGAATTGGGCTTTTTTAATATGACCTAAATTGAGCGATTCACCCTATTTCACAAGGGAGGCAGAGATGCCCCAAACCCTTTTAGAATGCGATACGTTAA
>CAKZKY010000450.1 GCA_937124575.1 uncultured Pseudomonadota bacterium
TCCTGTCAGGAGGATCTTCAGGTCATTGAAGCGGAAATTCACCGCATGAATGAGATCGTAGACCAATTTCTCCGATTCGCCCGACCCGCCTCCCCCCTGTTTGAAACGACCGACCCCCTCTCCATTTTTGAAGAAATCCTTTATCTGCTCAGACCTCAGATCGAAAAACAGCAGATCATCGTAGAAAAGGAGTTTCAGCCCTTACCCATGATTCTGATGGACCGAGAGCAGATGAAACAGGCAATGCTCAACCTTCTGCTCAATGCCATCCAAGCCATGCCAGAGGGCGGTCAACTGAACTTGTCGGGGAAGAACTCCAAAGATGGCCAATGGGTTCAACTCTCTGTCCAGGACTCCGGAATGGGGATCCTACCGGAAGACATGGATAAATTGTTCGATCCCTTTTTCTCAACCAAAGAAGGAGGGGTAGGGCTCGGTCTTTCTATCACCCATCGCATCATTGATCAGCATCACGGAAAGATTGAAGTAGAGAGTTTCCCAGAGAAAGGGACGGTCTTTACGGTTTGGCTGCCTATTGTATGAGGGAAGGATGATGCAGACCATCTTGATCGTGGATGATGACAAATCCATTCGCTACTCTTTGAAAAGGATGTTAGAGGAAAACTTCTCTGTTCTCACCGCTCAGAATGGGGAAGAGGCGCTCTTGCACATGAAGGAAACCTCCCCAGATCTGATCATCATGGATATTAAAATGCCAGGCCGAAGTGGAATCGAGATCTTAAGGGAGATGAAGACCATTGATCCCAAATCCCTCGTCATCCTGATGACCGCTTATGGTACTACGGAGACGGCCATTGAAGCGATGAAATTCGGGGCTTTCGACTACATTCTAAAGCCTTTTCCTATCCCGCAGATGAAAGAGCTGGTTCAAAAGGCAATCGCTCTCCGTAAACTGATGAAAGAAGAGGTCACTTATGCCCCCGAACCGGATCAGCGAAAAGAGGAGGAACAGATCATCGGTTCCTCTCCAAAAATGCAGGAGCTCTACAAGGTGATCGGCCAAGTCGCCCCCAGCGATGTGACCATCCTCCTCAGAGGTGAAAGCGGAACAGGAAAGGAGTTAATGGCACGTGCCATCTATCACTACAGCCTCCGCTCCAACCATCCATTTCTCCCAGTCAATTGTGCGGCTATACCCGATACCCTCCTCGAGAGCGAACTCTTCGGCCATGAGAAAGGGGCTTTTACAGGCGCCATCTCCCGTCGCATTGGGAAACTCGAACAATGCCAAGGAGGAACCATCTTTCTCGATGAGATCGGCGACATGTCCCTTTCCACCCAGGCCAAATTACTCAGAGTGCTTCAAGAAAAAACCTTTGAAAGGTTAGGGGGAAAAGAAACCCTCCGGGTGGATGTGCGGTTTATTGTGGCTACGAATAAGGATCTTGAAGAAGCCATGACGAAGGGGGAATTCCGTGAGGATCTCTACTATAGGCTCAATGTCGTCTCCATAAGGATTCCTCCTTTGAGGGAGAGAAAGGAGGATATTCCTGCACTCACTTCCTACTTCCTAAAAAAATTTAATCGGGAGTTAAAGAAGAATGTGGTCGGAATCACACCAGCCGCTATGGAGAAGATTATCTCCTACGGATGGCCAGGAAATGTAAGGCAACTCGAAAATGTCCTGAAGAGAGCTCTTCTCCTTTGTCAGGGCGAATGGATCCTTGACGACCAACTTCTTTTGGAAGTAGAAGAGAAGAAGGAGGCCGGAGAGGCTCGGGGGAAAAAGACCTTTGAAGATCTTCTCGATTCCCTCTTTTGGGAACTTACAGAAACTGCGTCGTTGCGGGAAGGCCTGGACATGGTTTCGGCCATAGAGAAAGGCTTGATCCTCCGTGCCCTTCAAAAGACGAAGGGAAATCAAGTACAGGCGGCTTCGCTTCTGGGAATCAACCGGAGCACCCTCCGTAGTAAAATGGTACGGTATCATATCAAAAAAGGGATCCTGGTCGTAGAAGAAGAGTAATACGAGTTCGGAGTTCAGAGTTAATAACCTAAAATATCAATTTCATCGGTCATCTCCAAACTCCCCCGGCCCGAACCGGACCGGGACGGGCGAACTAATTACTCCGAACTCGTTTTAGGAGGTAGCATGAGGACATTGAGGATTGGGCTCTGTCAGATCAATACAACCGTGGGGGATATTGAAGGCAATACAAAAAAGATCCTTAACTATATGGCAAAAGG
>CAKZKY010000451.1 GCA_937124575.1 uncultured Pseudomonadota bacterium
TCATAGGTGCAGGTTTCTTTGGAAGATATCTGAGGGAGAACGATGATGATCAACACCAATGCTCCAACGACAATTAATAATGTGATGAATAAATTCATGGCTCCCTCCTTTCCTGCATTGATAAGCAATAATATTCCTCTATCTCTGATTCGTCTGGATCCGCTGCATTCCAGGAAAAGGGCTCTTGCCGTCTGGAGACAATAAAGCGAATCCAGTAATCATCAATCCTGCTCCGCCCTTTGCCAGTCGTTCATGCAACGTAAAAAGGTCCTGAGTCGGAGGCCCATTTGGGTCTGCCATTCCTTCGTGGGTTGCTGAGCGAACCCATCGGTTTTTTAACTCCATTCCCTTAATTGTCGTTTTTTCGAAAAGGACAGACATGCATCCCTCCGGTTACTGAAAAGACAATATGAGATAAAGGCAATATCACCCAATTAACACTTAGAAGGTTCAAAAAACCATTTATCTACGATGCCCTTCGAAAATACTGGCAGAGGGAAATCAGGATCTTTTTCTGAAGCCCAAAACCGTATCAAGCAAATGGTCAAAAGATTTGCTGTTTACAATCAACAGAGTCATATTCGTTTCAGTTCGGTTGATCAATTTACCGTTTTTCTCGACCCGATCTTTCCCTTCCAGGATGAAAACGAATTCTCATCCTAAATCCCCCTGCTCGGCCAGGCCCTTACCCGCCTTGACTGATGACTAATCGGCATACTTGGCGATTTCGCTCAGATGCCGGCAACTAAGATTGCTAAACATCAAGACCTTTTTAAAAAGTTCGGCCTTCTGGGAGCGATGATGGAGTCACAGATTGTGTCCTCCTTTGTGATAAGAATGCCTTTTGGGTTAAAGGTTCTGGTAGAAAAGCAAAACCCAAATAAAGTGTATTAATTTTCGCACAAGTAAGTCAATAATGATTTTGGTAAAGATTAAGTCAATTCAAAACCAGTCAAAGATTTGTTTAATATGCCCCTCTATTTTTTCTCGCTTGACAGAGCATATATAAATTGTTATAAAAATTGTAACAATATGAAGGAGAGGAGTTATGCTTGAATTCATCATTTCTTCGGTTTCTAGACGGAAAATCCTCGATCATCTTTTAAAAAATCAGAACGGAGAATTCCATCTCAGGGAACTCAGCCGGAACATAGGTGAACCTGCACCGATTATCAAAAGAGAGCTGGATCGGTTGGAGCAGGTCGGGTTGATCCTGTCATGGACGGTTGGGAATCGTAGATATTTCAGAGTGAATAAAAACTTCCTCTTTTTTCCCGAATTGAAATCGCTTGTCGATAAAACGGCAGCACTTCCATCGACCTTAAAGGTTGCGCAAACTTTCACTCTTAAGGAAGGTTTGAGAAGAAGGAGCCTTTGGGAAAAACGCTCAAAAGAAATTGCCAAAGACTATGGGAATCGTTTAAAGCGGCGACGCCCTCGTCATCCGGTCGAGAATAGATTGTTGGAGAAGATATCGTGAGCCCACTTCGTACCATAAAAGAATTACTGAAAAAGGCTGTGACCGTGCAAGAAAAATTCTTAAAACAGCTCTATGTAGCTGCTGTTATTTCGTCGGCATTTGAAAAGAAAGGTATTCAAACGGTGCTGGTCGGCGGAGCGGTTGTCGAATACTATACCGCGGGAGGATACACAACGGTTGACATTGATATGATCCTTCCTCCTTTAGAGAAACAAGAGATTGAAACCATTATGGAAGGGCTCGGATTTGAGAGGTTTGAGGATTATCGCCACTGGATTCATCCCCAGATTCGAATTCCCGTTGAATTTCCTCCTGGACCGCCTCAGGTCGGAGATTTACCGATTCAGGAGGTGAATGAAATCGAAGTCGAAAAAATAAAAATAAAGATACTTAGGATAGAAGATATTTTACTGGATAGACTTGTGGCGGCTCAAGAATGGAAAGATCTTCAGGCCCAGGTCCAGGCCGAAATGTTAATGTATGCTCATTACACTGGGATCAATTGGCCGTATGTACACAAAAGATCTTCCCAACTTGGTATTCTCCAACTCTTTCAGAAAATCCAGAAAAAAGTGAAAAGAAGAATGAAGGGATAAAACTTACCCAATGGCAGTGTTTAGTCAATCAATCCTAATCCTTAATATCACAATAACTGATCGAGGAGGGCGATGAGTTCGGGGTCGCCGCCTGCGGGTGGAGCCCAGTTGAGGTGGATCACTTCGACTCCCTGAATCTTTAAGCTTTCGGCAAAGTCGAGGACCCCGATATTGATGGCCGTTGGTCCATTCTGCAACAGATCCTTTAATCTATCATTCATAGAACTCTCAATAAGAACCCGTGATTAGAAGACCACAGAACCTGGCAGCCTGAGCGCTGCTTGAAAAGACTGATACTCCAGCCCCTTCCAGCTTTTTAAATTGTCTTCAGTAGTTCCCCCCAGCTTTTCCGTGGGTAATCTGTTAAGGTAAAATGGCTCCAAGGATGGCTGGAGCCATGAAAGACATTGAACTTTACCGTTATCTTCTTGGGATAGAGCCACCGTGGACGGTGGAACGAGTTGAGTTGGATTTGGTCAATCAACAAGTGGATATATGGGCCAATCATGCCGGGGATTTGCGTTGGCCTTGTCCAGAGTGTGAAGCCTTGGTTCCGTTTTACGATCATGTTCCCGAGCGGAGATGGCGTCATTTGGATAGTTGTCAATTCAAGACGTTTCTCCATGCCCGTCCTCCGAGAATCAATTGTAGAGAGCATGGGGTTCGGCAGGTTCGGTTGCCGTGGTTGGACGCCAAGGCTCGATTCACCCTGCTCTTTGAGCGGTTGGCCATTGATGTGCTTCGAGAGAGTGATGTGCTTGGGGCCATCCGGATCATGAGGATCAGTTGGGATGAGGCTTGGCATATTCTGGAGCGAGCGGTGGAGCGGGGTTTGATGGTCAAGGAGAGGCGGATTTGTTCTCGGATTGGGATCGGTGAGAAGTCGGTGGGCAAAGGGCACAGCTCTATGACGTTGGTGTGTGATTTGGATAGCTCTACGGTGGAGTATATTTCGGAGGATCGGAAGCAGACGAGTCTGGATGGTTATTTTGAGGGGCTTTCCAGGAGCAGGCAGAAGGGATTGAGGCGGTGGCCCTGGATATCTGGGATCCATATATTGCATCGGTCAAGGCCCATGTTCCTGAGGCAGAGGACAAGATGGTGTTTGATCGTTACCATCTGATGACCCACATGGGTAAGGCGGTGGATGAGATACGCAAGAAAGAGCATCGGGTTTTGAAGCAGACAGGCGATGAGACGTTGAGCGGATCCCAATATCTCTGGTTGTATCCGGAAGAGAATCTTCCTGAGAAGCATCAGGAATGGTTTTCGGTTCTCAAGGGGATGAAGCTCAAGACGGCCCGGATGATCCATCAATACCTTCATAATGTGTTGACCTATTTCACTCATCCCATTACAAATGCTGTGGCTGAAGGCCTCAACTCTAAAATTCTAACCATCAAGAAGAAGGCCTATGGATTTAGAAATCGTGAACACTTTAAAACAGCCATTTTCTTCCACTATGGAGGATTACAACTTTACCCGGTTACCCATTAAATACCCAGATGAACCTAAAAAAGAATGAATCCGACAATAGCGAGAACCGCCCCAAGGTGGATCCGTGTTCCAAAGAAAGAAGGCAGGATGGCTGCATCCGGAAACGGAGTGCTCTGCGGATAATTTTCGCTCTCCGGATCCTTCCATGGACCGAAGACGAAAAAATTTACCAGCAGAATGGCAACATAGTTCATTAGCAGGGTGGAGATCGTTTCACTGGCCCAGCCTCTGACCCTCATCAATCCTGAGATAGCCCCCCACAATCTGCCACCGAGAAATCCTAAAATTCCAATCCATGGGAGAAGAAGCCAGGCTGGCAGGTTTGTGAAGTTGACGGCTCCCCAGGTGGCAAATAAGGCTCCGATGAAGAGCTGACCTTCGCCGCCTACGTTGATAAGCCAGATTTTCGATGGCAAAGCCACAGCCAGAGCCGTCAGAATCAATGGAATCATTCTGACCAGGACTTACGAAATACCATAGGAGCTGCCCAGCGTGGCTGAAAATATATCCCAATAGGCATGCATGGGATTTTTCCCAAACACCAGTAAGACAGCAGCAAAGATCATTAGGGC
>CAKZKY010000452.1 GCA_937124575.1 uncultured Pseudomonadota bacterium
ATCCCTATAAGGAAATCCTTCGTGAGCGCTCCATGCTGGTAGTAAAAACTGATCCTATCCCTGTGGAGTGCGTTGTGAGAGGGTATCTTTCAGGTTCGGGATGGGAGGATTATAAAAAGACGGGTGAGGTTTGTGGGATCAAGGTTCCGAAAGGTCTTCTTGAATCTTCAAAACTTGAAGAGCCAATTTTTACTCCAGCCACCAAGGCTAAAATCGGACAACACGACGAAAATATCACCTTTGTGGATGTAATGAAAATTGCAGGAGAAACTTTAGCAGAAAAACTTAGATCCATTTCAATCGCTATTTATAAAAAGGCAAGGGATTATGCCGAAAAAAAGGGAATTATCATTGCTGACACAAAAATGGAGTTTGGGATAAAGGATGGGAATCTTTTGCTCATTGATGAACTCCTGACCCCGGATTCTTCCCGGTTTTGGCCAAAAGATGAATATCAGGCTGGTGGTCCACAAAAGAGTTTTGATAAACAATTTTTAAGGGATTATTTAGTCTCAACGGGTTGGAGCAAAACCCCACCCGCCCCTGAACTTCCTGAAGAAGTTATCCAGAAAACCCGAGAGAAATACCTCGAAGCCTATGAAAGACTGGTGGGAAGCTTTTGAACGGAAATAACCAATGAAAGGGGGAAGATGATAGGTGTTAAAAAAGCCAAGTGAAAAGGAAGAGGAATATTTTGCAAGGTTAGAGTTTGAGAGAAGAAAGAAGATAGAAGAGGAGAGACAGAAAAGGCTCGAAAAAGAAGAAAAAAGAAGACTTCGGGAACTCCATTATATGAAATGTCCGAAATGTGGAATGGATCTTATTGAAATAGACTATAAGGGCATAAAGGTTGATAAATGTTCATCATGCGAGGGGATATGGCTGGATGCTGGAGAACTGGAAACGATTTCAAAGCTTGAAAAGTCTGTTCTCGATAAGCTTTTCAGTGTATTTAAAAAATAACCATTAGGATGAGGTGGGTGATGGATAAGAATTTAACAGGATCGGAGGCTATAGAGATAAGGTTCCATGGTAGGGGAGGGCAAGGAGTTGTTACTGCTGCAAAACTCCTTGCCGAAGCCGCCATGAAAGAGGGTAAATATTTTCAAGCCTTACCCGATTATGGGGGAGAGAGGATGGGGGCTCCCATTAGGGCATATACAAGGATTCATTCAAAACCCATTGTGCTAAATTGCCAAGTGACAGCCCCCCACATTGTAGTTGTTATAGATCCCACATTAGTTGAATCGATTGATGTTACAGAAGGGGTAAGGAGGGATGGCGTTTTTGTCATCAATTCTCATTATTCACCCAAAGAAATTCGATTAAAGATTGATAATAAAAAGTGGAAGATTGCAACGGTAAATGCGACCCATATTGCCCTCCTCAATCTTAAAAGGAACATCCCGAATATTCCTATGCTTGGAGCCCTTGTTAAGGCTACAAACTTAATGAAAAAGGAGACCCTTGCGGGTGTGATCAAACAAAAATTGGTTGCTATAATGTCACCTTCAATCGTTGAGGCAAATATCACAGCCTTTGAACAGGCCTATCGGGAATGCCAAATAGATTGAACAGGAGGAAAAATGTCCCAGAAGTTAAAGGGATGGAAAGAGTTGCCGTGCAGGGGTCTTATTCTCGAACCGGGAAATTCAGTGGATTACGAGACAGGTAGCTGGCGAGCATTACGTCCAATCATTGACTTAGAAAAATGTTCCAATTGCATGCTCTGCTGGCTCTTCTGCCCAGATGGGAGTATCCTTGTAAAGGAAGCAAAGGTGATTGGAATTGATCTTAAATATTGTAAAGGTTGCGGTATCTGTGCGATGGAATGTCCGCGCCAAATTATTACGATGGTAGAAGAGACTCAAATAAGGAGGGAGGAATAGATGAAGGGTGAAATGAAAGCCCTTGATGGTGACAATGCCATTGCCGAAGCGATGCGCCAGATCAATCCCGATGTCGTGGCTGCTTATCCCATCACACCACAGACAGAAATTGTGATGACCTTTAGCGAATTGGTGACCGATGGGATAGTGGATACCGAGTTTATTCCCGTAGAAAGTGAGCACGCTGCTTTAAGTGCCTGTATTGGGGCGTCTGTGGCAGGAGCGAGGGCTCAGACGGCCACCTGTGGGCCTGGATTGGCACTCATGTGGGAAATGTTGTGGATAGCCTCTGGATGGCGCCTCCCAATTGTGATGTATGTTACCAATCGGTCATTCAATGCCCCATTGAACATCCTTTGTAGTCACGATGATTCCATGGGGTCCAGGGATGCCTGTTGGATTCAACTCTATGCTGAAAGTCAGCAAGAGGCCTATGACAATGCCATTCAGGCAGTTAGAATTGCTGAACATCCTGACGTGTTACTTCCTGTAATGTGTTGTCTTGATGGCTTCATTCTTAGTCATACCCTTGTGCCGGTATATGTTCTTTCCGATGAAGTAGTCAGGAATTGGATAGGAGATTATAAACCCCGCTATTCAGTCCTGCACAAAGAGCATCCGGTTACTTATGGAGCAGCGGATTTTACTGATTACTATTTTGAACATAAGCGGCCTCTATGGGAGGCAATGGCAAATGCATCGAGGGTTATTATGGAGATCGGTGAAGAATATGGCAATCTCAGCGGGCGGCGCTATGGTCTCATTGAACCGTATATGCTTGAAGATGCAGAAATTGCTATCGTCATTCTGGGAGCAACAGCAGGTGCTATAAGAGTAGCCGTAGATCAACTTCGGGAGGAAGGAGTAAAAGCAGGGATGCTTAAGATACGTTGTTTCCGTCCTTTTCCAGCCGATGAAATCGCAATGGCATTAAAAGGTAAGAAAGCAGTGGCTGTACTGGAGCGGACAGGATTTTTTGGTGCTCAGGGTAATCCAGTCTTTCTTGAGGTGGCTACCGCCTTTTATCTCAAAGGGATTCAGACCCATCTGGTGAATTATATTTTTGGATTGGGAGGTCGGGATACGGTTCCTGAACAAATCTGTTCTGTCTTTTACGATTTAGTTAAAATCGTCTGTTCAGGTAGGGCAGAGCCAGTTTTTCGCTATCTTGGATTAAGAGATTTTTAAAGGAGAGGTATTTATGCCAGAGCTGTCGGGAGAGATAAAAATAAATTTAAGGAAAATCTGTAATCGGGGAGAGAGGTTGGCTCCTGGGCATCGGATGTGTTCAGGTTGTGCTGAACCTATAATTGTCCGTCAAGTTTTACATGCTATTGATGATCCGGTGGTTGTTTGTACACCCACCGGGTGTTTGGAGATTACTACGGCGGTATTTCCCTATACCTCGTGGCGCGTTCCTTGGGTTCACAGTGCTTTTGAAAATGCGGCTGCGACAATTTCTGGCATTGAAGCGGCCTATCGCTCACTGAGGAAGCAGGGGAAAATAGAGGACAGGATAATCAAATTTGTGGTTTTTGGGGGCGATGGGGCTACCTATGATATTGGATTCCAGTGGTTAAGTGGTGCCCTCGAAAGAGGTCACCACTTCTTATATGTATGCCTAACT
>CAKZKY010000453.1 GCA_937124575.1 uncultured Pseudomonadota bacterium
ACAGAGCGGAAACGAGCAGAGGAGTTGCTAAGAAGATCCGAAGAAGACTATAGAAATCTGGTGGAGACAGCAAGAGACGTAATCTTCATCGTCTCAGCTGATGGAACGATAGCTTCCTTGAACACTGCCTTCAATACCATCACAGGGTGGTCTAAGGTTGATTGGGTCGGAAGACCCTTTAGCCTTCTTATACATCCAGATGACCTCCCCACTGCCATGGAAAAATTTAAACATAGCCTACAAGGAGAATTGAGCGAAAGTTTCGAATTACGTATCAATACTGCGGGTGGTGGAAATGTAGTAGGGGAATTCATTGTAGTTCCGCAGATTAGGGATGGAAAGGTGGTCAATATTTTGGGCATTGCTCGTGACATTACTGAACGAAAGAAGACAGAGGAAGTGCTGAGGCAGACCGAGGAACGATATCGTGCTTTAGTGGAAAGAAGTTTCGATGGAATCTTTATTCAGAAAGGAACAAAAATTATCTATGCCAATCAACGACTCTACGAGATGCTGGGTTATGAACAAGACGAATTAGAAGGAAAGGATCACTGGTTGATTTATCATCCCGATTATCAGGACTTAACTCGTGAGCGTGCCAAGGCCAGGATGGAGGGAGAAGATGTTCCTCCCCAATATGAGATCAAGTTACAGCGGAAGGACGGCTCCTCCTTTGATGGGGAAATTTTGGCTCGGAGGATCATGTTTGGAGAGGAACCAGGGATCCAGGTTTGGTTGAGGGATATCAGTGGACGAAAAAAGGCAGAAGAAATGTTGCGACGCAGTGAGGAGGAGGCGAGACGGCTTGCAAGAGAAAATGAGGTCATGGCAGAAATGGGCCGGATTATCAGCTCTACCTTAAACATCGACGAAGTCTATGAGAGTTTTACTGAGGAAGTCAAAAAGATCATCTCCTTTGACCGGATTGTGATCAACATGATAGACACTGAAAAGAATACCGTTAGAAATGTCTACATTGCGGGAGAAGAGATTCGGAATCGGAATGTAAAAGACATCTACCCCCTTGAAGGCTCGGGTTGCATGGAGATGGTTCGCACGAAGTCAACTTTTCTCGTCCAAGCAGAGGATTTCAATGAGTATAAAGATCGTTTCCCGATGCTACTGTCTACTTTTCAATCAGGATTTCGATCTATCATGAATGTCCCTTTATTCTCAAAAGGGAAAATAATAGGAGGATTACTTTTAAGGTCTCGTAAACCCAATGCCTATACGGTTAAGGATGTGAAGCTTGCAGAGAGAGTTGCTTCTCAAATCGCCGGTGCCGTCGCCAACGCACAGCTTTACGCAGAACGTATTCAGGCAGAGGCGGAAAGGGCAGCCCTTAAACAGCAGCTTCGGCAGTCTCAGAAGATGGAGGCCATCGGACAGTTGGCGGGCGGAGTGGCTCATGACTTCAACAATCTTCTCACCATTATCAATGGCTATAGTCAGATTTCGTTCATGGAGCTAAAAGAGGGGGATCCCTTGCGGGAAAACCTCGAAGAGATCCGAAAAGCAGGGGAACGAGCCGCAGGTCTGACCCGCCAGCTTTTAGCTTTCAGCAGGCGACAGGTAATGGAGGTGAAGGTCTTAGACCTCAACATCATTTTGCAAGACCTAGGTAAGATGTTGCGACGGATGATTCGTGAGGATGTGGAACTGGTGACGCATTTGACCGAAGATCTGGGGAGGGTGAAGGCTGATCCAGGGCAGGTGGAGCAGGTGGTTGTCAATTTGGTGGTTAATGCCAGGGATGCGATGCCTGAGGGAGGCAAGCTCACCATAGAAACGGCCAATGTGGAGTTGGATGAGGAGTATGCGAGGAGGCACCTTGGGGTCAAGCCGGGGTCCTATGTGATGTTAGCCATCACCGATACGGGTAGAGGGATGAGTCCGGAGGTTAAGGAGCGTATCTTTGAGCCTTTCTTTACGACCAAGGAGGTTGGCAAGGGGACGGGGTTGGGACTCTCTACGGTCTA
>CAKZKY010000454.1 GCA_937124575.1 uncultured Pseudomonadota bacterium
GAAATTTATTTGGTTATTGGTGCTTCGAATTTGGTGATTTCCAATGGTGGGCCGTACTGGACTCGAACCAGTGACTCTCTGCTTAAAAGGCAGATACTCTACCGCCTGAGTTAACGGCCCTTGAATTTAAGTTAAGAGAAAACCTTCCGACTTGTCAAGTCGTTAACCGATCTTTTGAAACGGATTTTTGATCTCAATCGTCTCATTCCTTTCTGAACCGACCGAGACCATTGTTATCTTCAGCTGGATCAACTCTTCGATCCTTTTCAGGTAATGTTGGGCTCGAAGTGGGAGTTCTGAAATCTTGTTCGATCTCTTCACCTCCTCTTTCCATCCATCCAGTTCTTCGTAAACGGGCTCGGAGCGTTCCAGTATTTCAAGATTAGATGGGACATGCCTGAGAATCTCACCGTTGATGCGATACCCCACACAGATCTTCACCTTATCAAATTCACTCAAAACATCGAGTTTGGTGATGGCCATTTCCTGAATGCCATTGATCCGTATGGCATGATTGACCACAACTGCATCAAACCAACCGCACCGTCTGGGTCTTCCAGTCGTGGCGCCATACTCGCCTCCTCTTTCCCGAATGCGCTCTCCGATCCGATCCTTCAATTCAGTCGGGAAGGGCCCTTCTCCGACCCGTGTGGTGTAAGCCTTTGCCACACCAACCACTGAATCGATCATTGTTGGACCGATTCCGGACCCGGCACAGGCATTCCCTGACACCGTATTCGATGCGGTCACATAAGGGTAGGTTCCGTGATCCAGATCGAGGAGAGCACCCTGTGCCCCCTCGAATAGGATGTGCCTTCCTTTCCGAATCTCTTCGTAAAGGATCCTCGAAGTGTCCTTCACATGCTTTCCAATCTCTTTTTTATACTGAAGATATTCTTCAAGAATCGCCTCAAACTCAAAACCTTTCTCCTTTAATACCTCGGTAAGATAGAGATTCTTCTGCAGAAGGTTGGCCTTCAGCTTCTGTCGAAAAACTCCCTCGTCCATGAGGTCAACCATTCGAATTCCATAACGAGCCACCTTATCTTCATAGGCAGGTCCAATGCCTCGGCCTGTGGTGCCAATTTTAAAGAGCTGATCCCTTGCAATATCGATCCTCCGGTGGTAAGGAAGGATGAGGTGGGCCTCTTCACTCACCATCAACTGGGAGTCATCCTTCAGGTACCCTCTCTTTTTTAACTCTGTTATTTCTTCAATCAAGACGGCAGGGTCTACAACCACGCCACTTCCGATGATACATTTCTTATTCTCATAGAGGATGCCAGATGGAATCAGGTGAAAGACAAATTTCTCTCCCTTGAGAACGATCGTGTGACCGGCATTATTTCCTCCCTGAAAGCGAACCACCACATCTGCATACTGCGTCAATAGATCAACGATCTTTCCCTTCCCTTCATCTCCCCATTGTGCGCCGACGATCACAATACTGGCCATAATCACTCCGTTCTGTTCTGCAGATCAGAGCTCGATCTGCCGGACCGAAATAATATTGGGAAGCCGCAAAATCTCTCCTAACATGCCGGTGGGAAGTGGCGAGTCAAGATGGAGGAGGGAAATTGCCATCCCTCCCATTCGGTCACGACCGAACTGCATCGTAGCGATATTGATGTTTCGGCTCCCCAATGCCGTCCCGATGTTTCCGATCACGCCGGGTCGATCATAATTGTTGACCAGAAGGATATATCCTTCTGGTATGGCCTCGATAAAAAAATCGTTCAATTTAACGATTCGGAGTTCTTTCCTTCCGAAGAGCGTCCCAGCTATATAGTTCTGTTCCATCTTCGATCGAACCGTGAGTCCAATCAGGCTGGCGAAATCTTCGGCACTTTGGCTCACCGACTCGGTTACTCGAATCCCCCTCTCTTTGGCCATAACCGGAGCATTGACAAAGTTGACCGTATCACCAACGAAAGGGGTCAAAAGTCCTTTTAAGATAGAGGTTGTGATCGGTTTGGTCCCGTATTCGACGACTTCACCGTGATATTCAACCAAGATCTCTTCAATCGCATAATTTGAAATCTGACCCAAGAAGCTTCCGAGCTTCTCTCCCAGACGCAGGTACGGCCTCAAAAAGAGTAGAATATCAGGGCTCACGGCAGGCATATTGACGGTATTGCGGGCCTCCCCGTGGAGCAGATAATCAACGACCTGTTGTGAAATGGCAATCGCCACATTCTCTTGAGCCTCCTCAGTTGAAGCCCCCAAATGGGGAGTGCCGATCACCTCTTCCAGCTCCAGAAGCGGATTTCCAACAGCAGGCTCTTTCTCAAAAACATCGAGTGCCGCTCCAGCCACCTTCCCGGACCGGATCGCCTCATAGAGATCTTTTTCATTAATGATTCCTCCACGGGCGCAGTTGACCAGAATCACGCCCTTCTTCATCTTGGAAATCGCATTCTGATCGATTAGATTCCGAGTCTCCTCTGTCAAAGGCGTATGCACGCTGATGAAATCGGATCGGCTCAGGAGCTCATCGAAAGAGACCAGTTCAACCCCCTTCTTCTCAGCCACTTCTGGTGAAAGATAGGGATCATAGCCAATCACTTTCATCTTTAACCCCCTGGCCCGATCTGCAACGATCGTCCCGATCACTCCGATGCCAATCAGGCCAAGTGTCTTCTGATAGAGCTCCACTCCCATAAACCTCTTCTTCTCCCATTTGCCTGCCTTGAGGGAAGCATTGGCCTGTGGAACCTTTCGGGAGATGGAGAGCATGAGGGCGATTGTATGTTCTGCCGCTGCAATCGCATTCTCTTGAGGGGTATTCATGACCACAATCCCCTTCTTTGTGGCTGCTGGCAGATCGACATTATCGAGCCCGATTCCTGCTCTTCCAATGACCCGCAGGCGACTTCCAGCCTCAATGATGTCTGCTTTCAGCTTTGTTTCACTTCGAATGATGATCGCATCATATTCCGGAATGATCTTCTTCAATTCCTCTGGGGCAAGGCCGGGTTTAAGATCAACCCTTAGGCTCTTAGTCTGCTCCAGAATCTCCAATCCCTTCTTAGATAAAGGATCACTGACCAACACTCTCATCATCTTCTCCATTACACCTCCCCTCGCATATTCCTACAAATCCTTACCCGAAATCCAGATTCCGAAATGCGGAATCTTCAAGGCTCCATCAACACCTCTTCCAGCCTTCTCACACCTGCCCCTAATTCAAAACGATGGCCCATCTCTTTAAGAAGCATCTCGAGCGCAGAGATGACCATGACCATATCCAACCGTTCATAATATCCGAGGTGGGCAATTCGAATGATCTTGCCCTTGGCCCGATCCTGGCCTTCAGCTACGGTAATCCCAAACCTCTCAAAAAAGAGGTCTTTTAGCCGTTCTCCATCGATTCCCTCTGGGATCTTAACGGCAGTGACTGCATTGCTTGGAGAATCAGGAGCATAGAGGCCAAGGCCCAATGCCTTTACCGCTTCACGGGTCGCCCGTGCCAGCTTCTCATGCCTTTTGAAAAGGGCTTCCAACCCCTCCTTTCGAATCATATTGAGTGATTCTCTTAACCCCACGAAGAGGGAGATGGCAGGCGTATAGGAACTCTGATTCTTTTTCGTTGACTTCAACTCCTTTTTGAAGTCGAAATAGTACTTGGGAAGATTCGACCTCTCGACCATTCTCCATGCCTTTTCACTCAGAGCGGCAAAAGCAAGCCCTGGAGGAAGCATCAGAGCCTTTTGAGATCCGCTCACCAGAACATCGATCCCCCATTGATCCATCGGGATATCGAATACCCCAATCCCAGTAATGGCATCAACCACAATCACCTTATCTTCATATTGTTGGGTAATCTCTGCAATCTCTCGGATCGGATGTTTGACACCGGTCGATGTTTCGCTGGCTTGGGTATAGACCGCCCGGATCGCAGGATCGGACTGAAGCGCCTTCTGAATCTGCACCGGCTCCACCGCTCTTCCCCATTCCACATCAATGGGAATAAACTCAATGCCGTAAGCCTTACAGATCTCTCCCCATCGTTCGCCAAATTTGCCGCCACGGACGACCAAGGCCTTATCCCCTCTGGAGAGGATGTTGGAGACCGCGCCTTCCATGGCACCTGTACCTGATGAGGTAAAGACTAAGACCTCATTCTTGGTCTGGAAGAGGTACTTCAACCCCTCCCTGATCTCAGCAAAAATCTTCTCAAATTCAGGTTCCCTGTGATGCATGATCGGTTCGGCCATCTTCAGGAGTACTTCGGGTGGAAGCATGGTCGGACCGGGTGAAAAGAGATATTTCTTTTCCATAAGGGCCTCCTTAACTTTAGCCGATAAATATTATTTGATAATCCCTCACATGTCAATATTGCCATCTTTTTTCTTGATTGGAGCCTAATAGCAACCATCGTTTTTTTGAGTCCGATTTGAACAGCCTTGACATTCATCTTTGAATTCCCTAATTTTTAGAAAGTGATTAACGAGGAGTTGGAGGGATGGTAGAAATAGCAACCAAAACCCTTGCAGAAATCTATCTCCAGCAGGGGGACCTTGAGAAAGCCTATGAAATCTATAAAACACTCGCCACCCAAAACCCATCTGATTCTCAGATCCAAAACCGTTTGAAAGAACTGAATCAAAAACGGAGCTCCTTACATCGTGCCGAGGCCCCCCTCTTCCACACCAAGGAAGAAAGGATCCGCCTCCTTGAACAATGGTTGGCCAATATTCGTAAAAGGAAGATAAAGTGATGCAGAACTCGCCCTATCCAAAAAGGCAACGATCTCTTTTCCAGACGATGGAAGCCCATCATCTCGATGGCATCCTCTTTACCCAGCTTGAGAATATCCGTTATCTCTGTGGCTTTACGGGTAGCGACGGAGCGCTTCTCCTCTCCCCAAAAGGCGCTTACTTTCTGACCGATTCCCGTTACTGGACACAGGCCGAGGAGGAGGTCAAAGATTGTCAGATTGTCCATTACAAGAAGAAATTGGATGGAATTGCCTCACTGATTTTAGATTTGAACTTAAAAAGAGTGGGGGTTGAAGGCCCTTCTTTTGCACTTTCATCTTACCAGTATCTTACAAAAAAGATAGGAAATGGAACAGAACTCATTGCCCTTGAAGAAGAGATTAAGAATATAAGGGCAATCAAAGATCCCCAGGAACTATCCTTGATCCAAACAGCCATCGATCTATCAACAAAATCATTTTCTCATATCATGCAACTCCTTCACGAGGGGGCTATCGAAAGAGAGGTTGCCCTCGAAATGGAATTCTTCATAAAGAAAAAGGGCGCCGAATCCACCGGCTTTGACATCATCATTGCGTCTGGACATAGATCGGCTTTGCCCCATGGACGGGCCGATCATAAGCGGATTGAAAAGGGAGATTTCATCCTCATTGACTTTGGATTAAGACTTCAAGGATACCATTCTGACCAGACACGCACCCTGATATGCGGTCAACCAACCTCTGAACAGGCAAAAATCTATCAGATTGTCAAGGAGGCCCATGACTTTGCCATTGAAGCGATTCGACCGGGTATTCCCTTCTGTGATATAGATCGGGTAGCAAGGGACCATATCCAGCAACAGGGTTATGGTGACTATTTCGGACACGGATTGGGCCATGGGATTGGTCTTGCAGTCCACGAAGACCCTGTGGTCAATGGAGAGAATAAAGGACTGATTCAGGAAGGAATGGTCTTCACCGTTGAACCGGGCATCTATATCCCAAATTGGGGGGGCGTCCGCATCGAGGATTTGATCCTCGTCACCTCTCAGGGCGCTGAAGTATTAACCTATCTTCCTCGAGATCTAAAGATTATTTAAAGCCCCCTTGACCATTACTCAATATTTTTTTATATTGTTTTTAATAGAACGACTATCTGACTAAAGGACTGGGTACGAAGAGACTAATATGCGGGCATAGCTCAGCTGGTAGAGCATCGGCTTCCCAAGCCGAGGGTCGCGGGTTCGATCCCCGTTGCCCGCTCCAAATCTTTTTACTTGCTTTTAAAAAAGATTTTTGTATAATGGTATAAAATTTTTAGGAGGAGGGCAATATTATGGCTGGAAAGAAACCGCTGACCAAATCACAGATCGTCTCTTACATGGCAAAGAAGTTTGACCTTTCTAAGAAGATGGCTGGCGCCATTCTCGACGAAATGGCCGCCCTGGCTATCGCAGAAACCAAGAAATCAGGTTCATTTACTTTTCCTGGCATTGGCAAGTCTGTTCTCGTAAAAAGAAAGGCCCGTGTGGGAAGAAATCCGGCAACGGGCGAACCGATCAATATCCCGGCAAAAACCGTGGTCAAAATTCGGATTGCCAAGGCCTTCAAGGACGCCATCGTCCCGCCCAAGAAGTAAGCCCTGTTGGAACCTTAGCCATTTTTAACAAAATGGCACACGCTGACTGAGGCAAATTCGACCAACCCTTAAAACAGAGAGGAACGATTTCCTTCATGAAGTTCAAGGAAAATCGTTCCTTTCTGTCCACTCATTGGGAATTGCTAAACCTCATCGGCGTATCCAATTTTAGGAAGAGCAGTTAAGATCTCTCCTATGAGGCGGTTTTTTGTCTTCGCTCCCACTCCTATCTTCGGACGCATCCTTTTAAAAAAGCCTTCTCGGTCACCGTAACCCGGTGGATAGCAAAAAGTCTGCTTCACAATATCTTCTTCAATGCCTTAATAAATCTTCGGTTATCTTCCATCCTTCCAATGGTAACACGACCGCAGGTGGGATAACCCCATGCCCTTCCAGGACGGATGATGATTCCCTCCCCTAAAAGTCTCTTAAAAATTTCTTCGATGTCCCGCTTAAAATCGACGAAGATAAAATTGGCCTCACTACGAACAAAGGGAATTCCAAACCTTTCCAGCTGATTATAGAAATACCCCCTACCTTCGTAAACCAACTGTTTTGACTTCTGGATATGATCCTTATCAGCCAGCGCAGCCACAGCCGCTACTTCTGCTAACCGGTGGACCGGAAAAGGATCTCTCACCTGGTAGAGGCAATGAATTAAATCTTCCCTTCCGATTGCATATCCGATCCGAAGGCCTGCAAGGCCATAAACTTTTGAGAAGGTCCTTAGAGCGATCACCTGTTTTCCATCTTCTATATAACTCAAACTGTTTGGATAGAGAGGATTCTCGACAAAATCACCGTAAGCTTCATCCAGAATGACGATGATCCGGTTGGGTAATCGGGAGAGGAAACGTTTAAATAAGGGGTCGGTTACGATGGTACCCGTCGGATTATTCGGGTTACATACGAAAATAAGTTTTGTCTTCTGTGTCACTCGATTTAGCATGGCATCGAGATCATGGGTGTAATGTTGCAATCTCACCCGAATGGGCTTGCCCCCCATGATCTGGGTGACATTGGTATAGACAGGAAAGGTTGGATCAGCCAGGATCACCTCATCCCCTTCATTGATAAAGGCATTGGCGATCATGAGGATGAGATTATCAGCTCCGTTCGAAGTGACGACATTCTTCTCATTCAACGAAAAGGTTTTAGCTAATGCTTTCCTTAAAAGAGGGCTGGGACCTTCTGGATAGAAGTGGATTTTTGAAAGCTCTTTTCGGATGGCCTCTAAGGCCTTAGGCGAAGGACCGAGGAGGTTTTCATTCGATGCCAATTTGATCCATCTCTTCTTCCCATACTCTTTCTTCACCTCTTCGATTGATTTTCCGGGAATATACGAGGCAATTTTCAAGATCCCCTTTCTCGCTAACTGTTCAACTCTCAATGAGATTTCTCCTTTCCTCAAGCAATTTGGCTTCATTATCAATGGATCACACCATGTTGTCAAGAATTCATCCTGAGATTTCTGAAAAAGTATTTAAAAAAGTATTTT
>CAKZKY010000455.1 GCA_937124575.1 uncultured Pseudomonadota bacterium
AGGGTTCCTTTTGACCAGTATTGTGTGGGAAAGGCTCCGATGGTATTCATGATGGAGACCAACATGGGGGTTCCGTACTTCCTATAGATGTGAACCGTTGGATTGTCCCTGACGCGTTCTCTGAAATCCTTTGCCAAACGTTTCAATGAGGAAAGATCGGCAACTTCTCTCCGCTTCTTGCCACGAAAGACGATTCCCTTGAGCTTTTTCGATCCCATGACAGCCCCAATTCCTGCCCTTCCAAGGGACCGCCAGTTTTCAATTTCAATGACAGCAAATTTGACGAGATTTTCTCCGGCCGGGCCGATGACCAATGCGCCGGCGTCCTTTCTGCCGATCTTTTTGAGAATGGCCTCCTCTGCTTCGTAAGTATCTTTTCCCCAGAGTTCAGAGGCAGAATGGAAAACAACATCCTCATCGCTGATCTCAAGAAATGTGGGACGATTCGATTTCCCTTCGATGATGATGGCGTCATAGCCTGTCCGACTCATGGAAGAGGTGATCTTTCCTCCGGAATAGGATTCGGAGTAGATTCCTGTCTGAGGAGACTTCGTGAATACGGCGAAACGGCTGGAACCATAGAAAGGGGTATCGGCTAATGGACCCAGGGTGAAGATGAGATGATTTTCTGGGGAAAGGGGATCCACCTGGGACGGATTTTCTTTAAGGAGGAGATAGGATCCCAAGCCCTTTCCGCCCAGATAGGACTTCAGAATCGAATCCGGAATGGGTTCAGTCGTCCATCTCTTTTTGGATAGGTCAATTCGGAGAAGTTGGTTAAAAAAGCCTTTCATCTCTCACATCTTAAAAGAAATGGAAGATTTAAATCAAGGTTTCCTGCTTGATTAAATTACTCCTCTCAACTTTGAAAGAATATGCTGCCGCTTTCTTCTTGAGAGAAATTTTTGGGGGTGAATACAAAATAGTAGAGGGGAAGAAGAGATGTTGTTGGCAGAAGTGGTAAAAATGCATATTATTTAAGTATGATTTGAGGTGAAAAGTGAATGAAATCCGATGGCTCGGCTTAGGATTTGTTAGCTCACCCAATCGCTTATCTCTACCTCGTTTGAAACGTCTAAAAATCTTTTCGCCTCGGATGAAACATTCATCTTCAAATAACATATATCATTCAATTTTAATCCTCCAAATTTAGTGAAATAGCAATTTATTGGGTCCGCAGCCGTCTTTAGGAAGAATGGTAAATGAGGGCTGATAAGAGAAAAAGCACAAAGAAGTCACCCGTATTACGAAAAGCTTCCTCCTCTCATTCCTTAGGTTTTAACGAACCATCAAAGGGTATTCCATTTCTAAAAACGCTCGAGACGCTCAAACCGCACGATCATCTCTGTCTTATTTATGAATTAAAGGAGGAATGGCGGGCTTCGGTAGTGCCTTTTATCTCGAGCGGACTGAAAAGAGGTGAGAAGTGCATTTATATTGTGGATACCAGCACGGCTGAAGAAATTCGGAGATACCTCTGTGAAGAAGGAATGGATGTCTCTTCAGCGGAGAATTCCGGCCAACTTCTAATTTTAAACCAGACCGAAGCCTATACCCGGGAAGGTTTTTTTGACCCGGATCGAATGATCGCCCTGCTGATTGAAGAGACAAAGAAGGCAATATCCGAGGGATATCCTGCGCTCAGAGCCACGGGTGAGATGACCTGGATGTTGCGCGGTCTTCCCGGTTCCGAAAAACTGATGGAATATGAGGCAAAACTGAACAGGGATTTCTTCCCAAAGTATCCTTGTCTGGCGATCTGTCAGTATGACCGATGGAGATTTGACCCTGAGATCATCAAAGGCATTATGATGACGCATCCCCTGCTGGTATGGAGTGGACGGATCTATCGAAATTTCTTCTATGTCGAACCAGAAGAGTTCCTTCATGCAAAGCGGGCTGAGAGAGAGGTTGATTACTGGTTAGGTGTTCTGAAACGAGAAGGAAAGGTATTGGAAGAGCTTCGAAAAAGTGAGGAGCAACTTAACCTCGCCATTAACGGCTCACAGGGCGGCGTATGGGACTTGATGTTTGACCCTGAAAAACCGGATACCATTCCTGATAAGATTTTTCTCTCACCACGTTTGAAAGGGTTTATTGGTTTTAAAGAGGATGAGATTCCGGACTCCATTCAGGCATGGCAGAGCCGGATTCTTCCTGAAGACCTTCCGTTATTGCAGAAAAGCGCACAGGATCACCTAACCGGCCAGGCGGATATGCATGAATGCGAATACCGGATTCGCCATAAGGATGGAAGCATCCGTTGGATACACACACGCGGTAAGATTTTGCGCGATCAAACCGGTAATCCTATCCGATGGACAGGAATTGATTGGGACATTACCGAGCAGAAAAGGATGGAGGCGGTGATCCTGGAGTCCGAAGAAAA
>CAKZKY010000456.1 GCA_937124575.1 uncultured Pseudomonadota bacterium
TCGTGGGAGACGTTGGCGACGAAATCCTGGCGAATTTTCTCCAATTCTTTTAAACGACTGATGTCGTGAAAGACGGCAATGGCCCCTTCCACTTTACGAGGACCTTGATTGGTATCTTGAGAAGAAGGAATAGGAACCACATTGACATCGAAACATTTTCCCGGAGAGGCGGGAAGGATAAACTCAAAAGCTGAATCCGTTCCTTCCTGGATGGCCTGACGGATGGCTTTCTCCAGTTCGACGTTGCGAATCGTTTCAAGCAGAGTGCGGTCAACGACCTCCTTGGGAAGAGGAAACAATTTTTTCAAAGACTCATTGACCATACGTATGCGTCCCCTGGCATCAACGACCAGAACGCCTTCTGCCATCCCTTTCAATACCGTTTGAAGATAATCTTTTTCTCTGGAGATGTTTTGGACCGTACTTGTCAGCTGCAAGCTCGTCTCCTCTTGTGGCTTTTGGAAATCCTCATGGAAAAGGAGAAGATATCTTTTTAAAAGGAGATGGGCGAGTAAGGCGATGATGATGAAACTGAAGATGGTGGGAAAGAGGAGGTCTTCTCCATTCAGGGCAAACAGCATCTGTTGGATCAGGACAAAAACGAGAAGCAGAGAGACGATGAGTGCAAATAACTTCCAATGAATTCCGTATTTCATTCTTCCTCCTCACGAAACCGATATCCAACCCCGCGGAGGGTTTCAATATAATTTCCACAGGACCCTAATTTTTCTCTTAACCGCCGGATATGGGTATCCACGGTTCGGGCATAACCTTCATAAGTATACCCCCAAACCTTATTGAGAAGGTGTTCCCGCGTCTGAATTCTTCCCCTTCTTGAAACCAACTCAACGAGGAGTTTAAATTCCGTATGGGTCAGGTGGACAGAGCGGTCTTTGATTGTCACACGATGCCTCTCTCTGTCAATCAGTAAGTCATCTATCTGAATCACCTGTTGATCGTCGAGAGGAGACTCTTTCCTTCTCAGAATTGCCTTCACTCTCAGGATGAGCTCCCTTGGACTGAAGGGTTTGGTCACATAGTCATCCGCTCCTAATTCGAATCCGATGACACGATCCATCTCTTCTGTTTTGGCGGTGAGCATTAGGATTGGGATGGATTGTGTCAGGGAATTTGATTTAATGGCGCGGCAGACATCTTTCCCATCCATTCCTGGAAGCATAAGGTCTAAGATGATTAAGTCCGGTCGTTCCTTTTTCGCTCTCTCTAAACCCGATGGTCCATCTAAGGCTTTGAGCACTTTAAAACCAGACTGTTTCAAATGATACTCGACCAGGTTTGCAATATCCTCTTCGTCTTCAATGATTAAAACCGATGCCGTAGGACCCTCCCGTTTTTAAGTTTTAAACACGGAATTATATTATCATAAAAAGCGGATCCATGGCAAAAGAGGTTTTAAAAGTTAGAGGCGGAGGAAGAAGAGAGGCCTTTTTGTGGTCGAACATACCATACCAGAAAAATGGAGATGATACAGGAGACAATCGCAATAGAAAAGGCCAATAAATAGCTCTGCGTCTGATCAAAGAGATAACCTCCCAGCCAGGAACCAATGGCCGCACCAACACCGATCATTCCCTCCAGCATCCCGTAGATCAACCCGAAACGTCTTCCTTTATAGAGGTCTCCTGCAATGGACATGAACATCGGAGCAGTAGAACCCCAGCCTCCCCCAAAGAAAAAGGCAAAGAGGTAAAGGAATAAAACCGAAGGAAAGGTTTGAAACAGAATGAGACTTAAAATTCCTAACGCAAAACAAATCCCTCCCAAAGTATACGTGATCTCTCTGCCCACCCGATCCGAGAACCAACCCCATAAGAAACGGAACCCTGCAGACATAGCACCCATAGCCGCAAAAAGAGAGGCAGCCCAGATTCGATCCACTCCGAGATCAACGAGATACCTCACATGATGGACGATGATGATGTAAACACCAAAAATCGCCAAGGCGGGAAAGAGGAGAAATAACCAGAACCTTAAGGTTTTGATCAGATCCCTCACCCTCTGGCTTTGATTGCCTTTTCTGAAATCCACTGTTTGAGATGGAAAGGACTGAGGATCGCCATCTATGGAGAGTCCCATGTCCTCGGGCCTGCGTCTCAGAAAGAGACCGATCAGGGGGAGCGGAACGAAGAAGACGAGAAGAGAGAATATAAAAAATGCAAATGGCCAGCCTCGAAGGTTAATCAGGTACTGGATGAGAGGGACGAAGAGAAGGGGGCCAAATCCAATGCCAACGCTTGCCAGGCCATTGGCCATACCTCTCTTTTTTTCGAACCAGTGGGAGAGAATCGTTGTCAGAGGAGAGATGCTGAGAAAGGTAACACCCGTTCCAGCGACTACGCCAAAATAGATATAGAACTGGAGAAGGGAGTTAATCTGTGTGCAAAGAAGAAGGCCCAGGCCCATCAAAAAAATTCCTGGAAACATCACCTTTCGAGGACCTACACGATCAACGAGGTAACCGACTACAGGGGCGGTGATCATATAGACGAGCATTCCGATGGACTGAGCTCCAGCGGCTTCTGCGCGACTCCAATGGAAATGGTCGATCAAAGCGACGAAAAAAACGGCAAAGACGGTTCGGAAGGCATACCAAAAGGCCATGCAGACCGTGGCCAGAGCCACAATGACCCAGCCATAAAAGAAGCGTTTCTTAATTTTGCCGATTAACCTTTCCATCGATAGAAAAGAATTTAATGGATAACCTCTGAAAAGGTCAAGGAATAAAATTGCTTGATTTGCCTTCCTAATTTTGTTAATGAATCAAAAAAGGCATCAGAAAGGAGACCGCGCTTGAAACTCTGGATAAGATTGTTTTCGATTGGTGTGATCTTTATTCTTTTAATATCCTGTAGTGGATTGAACAAGACCAAAAAGGAAGATAAAACCATGAGTATGGAAGAACACTTCCAGTTAGCCTTTAAGGCGGCAGAGCGAGGCAATTTGGAGGAGGCGGTTTCGGAGTATGAGAAGGTCTTGAAGTTGGATTCCAAGAATGCAAGGGCCCATCTCAATCTCGGAATCGTCTATGGAAGGCAGGGGAAATGGGACCAGGAAATTTCTCAATATAAGAAAACGATCCGCCACGATTCAAATCTTGCAGAAGCCTATTT
>CAKZKY010000457.1 GCA_937124575.1 uncultured Pseudomonadota bacterium
GTGCTGGACCTGCTTATAGCAGAGTGGGGAGATCAAGCACGGGTAGCGGTTTATCCAGACGGAACCATCCAGTATTTTAACGAAGGACGATAGACGAGAAACGAAGGAAGAGGGAAGAGGGAAGAGAGAAGAGGGTCGATAGACGAGAGATGAAGGACGAGTGACGAGGAGAGGATATGGCAATTCTATTTAAAAACGGAAAAGTGATTATTGGAAATGGAGAGGTGATCCACAGAGGGACTGTCGTTGTTGATGGGAAGAAGATTGTTTTCGTTGGTTCGGCTAAAAGAGCTCCATCTTCCAAGAAAGATACGATTTTAGATATTTCAGGCAAGACCATCCTTCCAGGTTTAATTGATGCCCATGTCCATCTCTGTGTGGATGGAAGCCCCGATCCAATAACTTCTCTTTTAAGAGATTCTATTCCTCAGATTACTTTGAAAACTGTAAACCACGCCCGCCAGACTTTAGAAGCTGGAGTCACAACCGTCAGGGATATGGGAGGAAAAGACTATATTGATATTGCCATAAGGGATGGTATTGAGTCAGGGATTATTCAGGGTCCAAGAATGCTTTGCAGTGGCAAATTAGTTTGTATGACAGGAGGACATGGTTGGCAATTCGGCCGGGAAGCGAACGGAACAGATGAGGTGAGGGCAGCCGTAAGGGAACAATTGAGAGCCGGAGCGGACCTGATCAAACTGATGGCAACCGGAGGTGTGATGACCAAAGGGGTAGAGCCGGGAGCAACACAATTCACTCTTGAGGAATTGATCGCAGGGGTTGAAGAGGCCCGAAAAGCTGGAAGACGAACAGCCACCCATGCTCAGGGAACTGAAGGGATCAAAAATGCTCTCCGGGCAGGGATTAACTCCATTGAGCATAGCTTTTTCTTGGATGATGAAGCGATCGAATTATTATTGGAGATGAAGGCATTTGTTGTCCCAACATTGTGTGCCCCATATCATATCATCAAGGCAGGAGTTCAAAAAGGGGTGCCTGCCTATGCCGTGGAAAAGTCCAAAAAAGTCATAAAGAGCCATTGGGAGAGTATTAAAAGAGCCCATAAAGCAGGGGTCCCCATTGCTATGGGAACAGATGCAGGGACTCCATTCAACCGCCATGGTGAGAATTTGAAAGAGATGGAGTTACTGGTTAGAATAGGTTTTAAACCGATGGAAGCTATTGTGGCAACGACAAAGACCGCATCGGAGGTTTTAGGCCTCGAAAAGAAGATTGGAACCCTTGAGAAGGGAAAACTGGCTGACCTGATTGTAGTTGACGGAGACCCCCTTATGGACATCAGTCTCCTTCAAAAGAAAGAGAAGATTTTAGCAATCATGAAGGAAGGCTATTTTTATAAAAATCAATTGTAGCTTATCAAATTTCCCCTTTTCCAAAGGAGGAGAGGGGGAATTAGTAAAAAGGGGGCGATGAAAATCTTTTTGGAATTAAACAAAATCTTTAATAAGGAGGGATGAAGGATGAAATCTAAAAGGATGTTTAAAGTATTTTTTATTTCAATGTTTGTCATCATTGGCATGGTTGGGTTTATACCTCATCAATCGGAGGCCCAGATTCCTGAACTCAAAATAGGGATCGGCATTGATGCCGATACCCTGAACCCACAGGAACATACGACCACCCTCATGCAGAATATGAGCGACTTGATCCATGATAACCTTTTTTACCAGACTCCAGACGGTAAGCTGGAAGGGCGCTTGGCGACGAAGTATGAAGTGTCAAAGGACGGCTTGACCTACACGATCTATCTGAGAAAGGGTGTGAAATTCAGCGATGGGACTCCTTTTGATGCGAAGGCAGCTAAGCTCACATTTGATCGAGCTCTGGATCCGAAGATGAGAGTTCCATTACGCTTTGCCATCGCGATGATCAAAGATGTGAAAATCGTCGACGACCATACCCTCAAGATCGAGCTCAAATATCCCTTCGCTCCATTTGCACCGACACTCTCTTTGACAATTACCTCCCCTATCTCTCCAGCAGCCATCGAAAAGTATGGGGAGGATGTTCGAACAAAGCCGGTTGGTGCGGGTCCTTACATTCTGAAAGAATGGGTCAAGGGCGATCGAATTGTGATGGTCCGTAACGAGAATTACTACGGAAAGAAACCGACTGTCGAAAAGATTACTTTCAAGATCATTCCCGAAGATGCTACCCGTGAAGCCATGCTCAAGACCGGTCAAATCGATGTCTGCTACAAGCCTTTGCCTTCGAATGTAGCTGCTCTCAAGGCCGATCCAAACGTCACGGTCGAGATGCCCCTCGATACGAGGACGATCTTTATGGGACTGAATTGCCAAAAGGGTATGACTAAAAACAAACTGGTTCGCCAGGCTTTCAACTACGCCGTGGATAAAAAGGCAATCTGCAATAAGATCCTTTTTGATACAGCGGTCCCCATGGACGGTCCAGTCTCTCCGATTCTCTTTGGGTATCATAGAATGGCAAACCAATACGACTACAATCCTGAGAAGGCGAAAGAACTTCTAAAAAAGGCGAACTTTGACTTTAATCAAACCGTAAATATGCGCACACCGATGGGCCGGTACCTTTTTGACAAACAGGTCTCCGAGGCCGTGCAGGCCTACCTTCAGGCAATCGGAGTGAAGACTGAGCTAAGAACCTATGACTGGCCCACTTATGTCGCAGGCTTAATAAAGCCACTTGATCAAACTGAATTAGAGGTCTTCCTCCTTGGTTGGGGACCTTTGATTCTCGATGCAGACATGGGCCTTTATGGTCAGTTCCATTCGAGCGTTAATCCCCCTAAGGGCTTGGGGTCTGCTTTTTATAGCAATCCAGAGTATGATAAATTGATGGATGCCTCCCGGATGGAACAGGATCCCAAGAAGCGACTGGAGATTTTGAAGAAGGCCTCAGAGATGGTTTGGGATGATTGTCCGTGGATTTGGCTCCACGTGGAGAAATTTGTCATTGCGTACTCTAAAAAGATCAAAGGTATGGTAGTAACGAGCACAGAAAAATTTTATCCGACCTATATTACGATGGAGAAATAGACGTCTTTCGACCAATTCATTACCTCTCTTTACCTCTCCTTATAACTCCCCCTTCCCCCTCTTACCTTAAGAGGGGAAGATAGATGGGGGAGTTAAAGTCGGAGGTAAAGGGAATATGAGGAATGCGATATTGTTTATCTATTCCGAACCAAGAGGACCATGGGTTCTACTCGTGGATTCACCCCGTTAGAAAATATTCAGCTCTCAAATGGGAAGGTTTATGCGCCTATAGAAGCCAAACTTCGCACAGGAGATGTAGAGGGATTTTCTAAAGGAGTGAATGGGCCCTCTGGTATGGAATGTTCGCCCCCTATGGGCGTTTTTAGGAAACCACAGGCGTTTACCCATGGGGCTTCGTTGAAATTTTGTTTTTGAATAACCAATGTTCCAATATGTCTTAAAACGCCTTCTTTCAACCATTCCGGTTCTTATCGGGATATCTCTTTTCCTCTTCATCATGCTACGGATGCTCCCAGGAGACCCCGCACAGGTGCTAGCCGGGCAGATGGCGAGCCCAGAGGATATTAAGGCCATCCGCCATCAATTAGGCCTCGACCGACCAATCATTGTCCAGTATGGTCTCTTCCTCAACCGCCTGGTGAGGTTTGATCTCGGCCGCTCCGCTCGGACTCAACATCCCGTAGTCAAAGAAGTGTGGGCGCGGCTTCCTAATACGGTCCTCCTTGCGGTGGCCGCAATCGCCCTTGCCTGTCTCTTTGGAATCCCGGCTGGAATCATTGCGGCGGTGCGCCCCTATACTTGGTTAGACCACTTATTTACTTCGATGGCCCTCTTCGGTATTTCGATGCCTGTCTTCTGGCTCGGGCTGATGCTCGTGGTTATATTTTCGCTCATCCTTCAATGGCTCCCTGCAGGGGGGACTGGGAGCTGGAAGCATCTCATCCTTCCTTCATTTACATTGGCCGACTTTGTTGTGGCTTTCATCACCCGGATGACTCGAGCAAGTATGATGGAAGCCCTTTCTCAGGATTATACGACGACCGCTCGATCCAAAGGACTAAAGGAAGAGGTCGTCATCATAAAGCATGCTCTGAAGAATGCCCTTATCCCCATCATCACAGTGGTGGGCCTTCAGTTCGGTCTGCTTCTGGGAGGGGCGGTTTTAACAGAAACGGTCTTCGCCTGGCCGGGCATGGGGCGGCTGATCGTGGATTCTATTCTGGCCAGGGACTACCCGGTCATCCAAGGAACAATCCTTATCTTTGGGCTTCTTTATATTTTGGTCAACTTGATTGTGGACGTCCTTTATGCTTACATCGATCCAAGGATACGATATGATTGAGAGGAATCCGAAACGTTCGGAAGATAGTCCGCTGAGACGGAACTTAACGAAGCTCAGGCGGAACAAGGCAGCTGTCTTTGGCAGCACGCTAATCCTAATTTACCTCATCGTTGCATTGCTGGCCCCTGTCCTCTTTCCGGGCAACCCATCGGCACCAAACCTTGTTAGGTCCCTTGAGCGGCCCTCCCTCAAGAATCCATTGGGCACGGACGAACTTGGACGCTCAATCTTAGGGCGAATCATCCATGGCTCAAGGGTTTCGCTGCTGATTGCTCTTGGGGTGGTCTTGGTTGGACTCATGATAGGCGTACCCTTGGGGCTCGTCTCCGGCTACTATGGAGGCAAGATCGACTTCGGCATCCAGCGAGTCACCGACACCTTGCTTGCCTTCCCAGGGTTTCTGCTGGCTTTGGGACTTGTTTCTGTGCTCGGAGTAGGACTGAAAAACACGATTATCTCGGTTGGGATCAGCATGGTGCCCATCTACATCCGTTTGGTTCGGGGCTGCGCGCTTTCCGTCAGGGAGCAGACCTATGTCGAAGCAGCTCGGGCTGTTGGGACCCGAGACAGCGCCATTCTCTTTAGGCATATCTTGCCTAATGTCATGGTGCCTATCACCATTCAGACAAGTCTGGGCATGGGAACGGCGATTCTCTTCGCTGCGGGGTTAGGATTTCTCGGAATAGGCGTTCAGCCACCTACCCCAGAATGGGGAGCCATGCTTGGTTCTGGCCGTGCGTATCTGTTTCATGCTCCTCATGTGGCGACGTTTCCGGGTATTGCTATATTCCTGGCTGTCCTTGGCTTCAATCTCGCGGGTGACGGTCTGCGCGATGTGCTCGATCCAAGATTCAGACTGTAAATCACTTCGATCATCGCCTATTTTAGAAAAGGGGATCATGGAAAACTTGGAAAAGGAACATTCTTGCCTCAATCCTGGAATGATGTGGAGGTAAGCGAAGTGGCGGAGCAAGAGAAACTCCTGACCGTCTCAAACCTTCGAACCCGGTTCCGCATTTACGAAGGAATAGTTACAGCTGTGGACGGGATCGACTTCGAAGTCTACCGAGGTGAAACTTTAGGTGTCGTTGGAGAAAGCGGGTGCGGAAAGAGTGTGACAGCGTTGTCGATCCTAAGGCTCCTCGCCTCTCCCCCCGCAGAGATTGAGGGAGCGGTTCTTTTTAAGGACACAGACCTCTTACGTCTGAGCCTGGATGAGTTGAGGGAAATTAGGGGGAATGCGATCTCCATGATCTTCCAGGAACCTATGACGTCTCTTAACCCTGTCTTAACGATTGGGGAGCAGATTTCGGAAGCGATTAGGCTACATCAAGGTTTGGGGCGTCAGGAAGCTTGGGACAAGGCCGTAGAAATGCTGAAACTTGTCCAAATACCCTCTCCTGACATGAGGGCCCATGAATATCCTCACCAACTAAGCGGTGGCATGCGTCAGCGGGCAATGATCGCCATGGCGTTGGCCTGTCACCCCCAATTGCTTTTGGCAGACGAGCCGACCACTGCTCTGGATGTGACCATTCAAGCTCAGATCGTCGATTTGATGGAGCACCTCAAGGAAGAGTTTGAGGCCTCCATCGTCTTGATCACCCACAATCTCGGCCTCATCGCAGAGATGGCCGAGAGGGTTCTGGTGATGTATACGGGGAAGGTGGTGGAGGAGGGTCGAGTGGAAGACCTCTTTGAGGAACCACTTCATCCATACACTCGAGGTCTCTTGGAATCCATCCCTTGGATCGGGAAGAAGGTGAAAACCGGTCGAAGACAACTTCAAGAGATCCCAGGGATTGTACCAAGCCTGTTAGAAATGCCGGAAGGATGCCGATTTCATCCACGATGTACGCAAGCCAGGGATATCTGCAGCAAAGAGGAACCTCCCCTGGTTTGGAAAAATGGCCGCCGGGTGCTCTGCTGGCTCTGGAAGTGATAGGAGAGAACCTTCTGTGCTGCGGTTATGCTGTTCTACTGTGTTGCCATTAACTCCGAAACCGCAGCACTGCAGCACCAAGAAGGAGCCCTAACGAATTATCAAAGGAAATAGAATGAACACTCCCCTTATCCAGGTCCGTAATCTCAAAAAATACTTCCCGTTTCGCAAAGGGATCTTTTCGAAGACCAAAGGGTGGGTTCGAGCCGTTGATGGCGTGGATTTCGCTCTGAGGCAAGGAGAGACGCTTGGCTTGGTGGGCGAGAGCGGCTGCGGCAAAACGACCCTTGGACGGTGCCTCCTGCGACTAATCGAGCCTACCGAAGGAGAGATCCAATATCAGGGTAAAGATCTTTTGAGGATGGATCGAGAGGAGCTGAGGAAGATTCGAGCTGAACTTCAAATTATCTTTCAGGACCCTTATTCTTCCCTTAACCCACGGATGACCGCTGGCGAGATTATTGCGGAGCCCATCCGAAACCATCTCGAGGCATCCCGCGGGGAAATTCGGGATCGTGTCTTTTTCTGTATGGAAAAGGTGGGACTCCACCCAGATCAGGCTGGAAGGTATCCTCACGAATTTAGCGGAGGCCAGAGACAGCGAATCGGAATCGCCCGGGCGTTAGCGCTGAACCCCAAATTGGTGGTTTGCGATGAACCTGTCTCTGCCCTTGATGTCTCGATACAGGCGCAGGTGATCAATCTGCTTGTTAAACTTCAGGAGGAGATGGGCCTCTCTTACATCTTTATCGCTCACGATTTGAGCGTGGTGGAACACATCAGCGATCGCGTGGCGGTCATGTACCTTGGAAAGATTGTAGAGCTTGCAAAAGATACAGACCTCTATACTTCGCCGAAACACCCCTATACGGAGGCTTTGCTTTCTGCTGTTCCTATTCCGAATCCAAAAATGAAAAAGAGAAGAATCCTCCTTGAAGGGGATATTCCGAGTCCCATCAACCTCCCAGAAGGGTGTCGTTTCTATAGCCGTTGTCCTCGCCGTTTCGACCTCTGCAAGGTGAGAGGTCCGGAGCTTAAAGATGTTGGTGGAGATCACTGGGTTACGTGTCACCTCTACTGAAATGGATTAAAAGATTTCGAATCCAGCGTTTTTTATCGATTCTTTAATCCGTTGATTCATACGGACCATCACTTTAGTAGGGTATCTCACCTTAAAGAGGAACTGGGCATTGTTCTGAATGTCGAGCCGCTTCATCTCTTTCTTGACCCTCTCAACAAACTTACTCTCCTCCTGTTTGTCTGCTTCGAG
>CAKZKY010000458.1 GCA_937124575.1 uncultured Pseudomonadota bacterium
TTTATGTCATCAATGAGTTTGGCTAAACGGATTTTAGAAGGAGATATTCGGGCAGCTTCCCGATTAATGAGGGATATCGATGATCGGATTCCATCGGCGATGGATGCCCTGAAAGAACTCTATCCTAAAACCGGAAAAGCCTATATCATTGGAATCACTGGGCCACCCGGCTCTGGAAAGTCAACCCTCGTAGATAAGATGGTGGACATCTTCCGGAAGGAAGGAAAGACGGTCGGGATCGTGGCGGTCGATCCTACCAGCCCTTTTACGGGTGGAGCCATTCTGGGTGACCGGATCCGGATGCAACGTCATGCCACGGATGAAGGGGTCTTTATCCGTTCCCTTGCTACACGAGGATGCCTCGGAGGACTTTCGCGATCCACTCAGGACATCATCAACGTAATGGATGCCATGGGTAAAGATATCATCCTGGTGGAGACCGTTGGCGTTGGCCAGGATGAAGTCGAAATCGTCAATACCGCACATACCTCCATCGTCGTTCTTATCCCGGGCCTGGGAGATGATATTCAAGCGATCAAGGCAGGAATCATTGAAATCGGGGATCTTTTTGTCATTAATAAATGTGAGCGTGAGGGAACGGAGAAGATGGAACGGGATTTGCGGATCGTTCTCGAAATGGGCAGAAAGAGAGAGGATGGCTGGGAACCTCCGATTTTCAAAACAGAAGCCATTCTTGGAAAAGGGATTTTTGAACTGGTCTATGGCATCTATCGTCATAAGCAAACCCTTGAACAGAGCCAATCTTTTCAACAGAAATTGAAAGAAAGGGCAAAAGCCACTTTTCTTGAGGTTCTTGAATCAGAGGTGATGTCTCGATTTATCCAGAAGATCGAGCGAGAGGGCCAGTGGGATAATATCCTTGATGATCTAATCAACCGTCGAAGGGATCCCTATTCTCTTGCAGAAAAGGTCATGGCAGAAAAATTAAGAGAGGATTAAATCCGAAATTCGAATATCGAAACAAAGATGTTCAATCCTAAACTCGAAACCCTAAACTCTAAACAAACCCAAAGTTCAAGACTGTAAATGAATAACTGGGTTTTCGAACATTTCGATTTTGAGTTGTGAGTTTATTTAGGATTTAGTGTTTTGGATTTAGACTTGAAACGGCTTCGGATTTCGTGCTTCGAATTTATCACTCACAGAGGAGGGGTAATCACCCATGAGATCCATTGAAGCAATTCGTAAGGAACTGGAAAAGCGAAGAGCAGAAGCATTGCTTGGAGGCGGCCAGGAAAGAATTGATAAACAGCACAAGGATGGGAAATTGACAGCCCGTGAGCGGAT
>CAKZKY010000459.1 GCA_937124575.1 uncultured Pseudomonadota bacterium
TCTTAAAAAGAATCCCAAATATGACCCGTTCAGTCTCTATCAGAACCTCCTTTCTGTATATGCCATCGGTAAAAGAGGGGTCGCCTTTCAACTGAGTCAACCAAGCCCGAACTTTCCTGCCTCGATCAACTATTTCGGAAGCCCTATCTTTCAGTCCAATGGCATTGACGAAAGAGGTCAGGTTCTCAGCCCCATTGCTACAGGACCTTATCGGTTTGAGAAGAATCAGGATGGGGTAATCCATCTGAGAGCCCATGAGGCATACCGACAGGGGAAGCCTTTCTTCCAGGCGGTGGAGTTCTGGCACATCCCTGACGCAGAGACAAGGTTGAATGCACTGAGAACCGGCCAAGTGGATGCCGTTGTGGATGTAGGAGGTATTCTTCCCTACCAGTTAACAGGGATAAAAAGATCCGACCCTATTGTTGTCAAAAAGGAGCGGGTAGCGACGACCCACTATCTCCTCTTCAACTGTCAGCGCCCCCCTTTTCAGACACTTTCGAATCGGAAGTGGATGATTTCAACCCTGGATCGTGCCGGATTGGTTCAATTCATCGTTGGAGAGGCAGGGACAGTGGCCGATTCCCTCCTCACTCCCATCGCCATAGGGTGGTATGAGGCAGTCTTTCCAAAAGAGGCGTCTTTTGATAAAGGTTTGCCCGATACTTATGGAGAAGAGATTTCTATACTCCTCCATAGCGGAACTCTTCAGCGATGGCCCTATAAGGAGATCTCTGAGACGATTCATGCCCATTTAATTCGGGCAGGCCTGAGGGCAAAGATCCGTATTGAGGAGGCGGGCAGTTTTAAAGAGTCTCTGAAACGGGGAGACTTTGACTTAGCCATTCATCCCTTCACCCTCATGACCGGTGAACCCGAAATCCTCTTCACCTGGCTTGGCAATGTCAGCCCGGTTGCCATCGGATTTAAGTTGAAAGAAGTTCAAGGGTTGATCAAAAAAGGCCGTTATGAAACTGATCGAACAGAGAGAAAAAAGATCTATGCGAAACTTCAGAGATGGGTTTCAGACAACGCGCTTCTTCTCCCCATCTACCACGATATTGCCTTTTATGCCCACAGGGATTCGATTGAGGGTCTCAAGATCGATCCTCTATTCAGACCCAATTTGACGGAGGTAAGAAGAAGGGTTGGAAACCGATAAGAAGATAGACCTCCTCGATCCAGAATTCTGGTCAAGGGAGTGGAAGCAAGCTGCTGGGGAATCCTCTCTTCATCGAATCACAGTGGACGAAAAGAGCTGGATCGAATTCTGGAGCTCTATCAGCCTAAGCTACCGGCTTCGGACACTGAATGAACAGAAGATGATTGACGAGGTCATTGGGCTCTTGATAAAGGAAGGCTTGATCCATAGGGAAAGTGTTGTTCTCGATATCGGATCTGGTCCAGGGACATTAGCCCTTCCTTTGGCCCGCCTTGTGTCCTATGTCTTTGCTCTTGATCCGGCAAGCAAGATGCTCGATGCGCTGACGGAGGAGGCTCGAGGCAAAGGACTTTCAAATATCATTCCCCTTTGTAAAAGGTGGCAGGAGACGTCTTTTGAGAGAGAGTTTGATCTGGTTCTTGCCTCCTTCTCCCCAGCGATCCGTAGTGTTGAAGACCTACTAAAGATGGAGCGAGCCTCCCGGAGGTACTGTTGTCTCATCACTGCCTCAGGGGCAGAGAATTTTAAGATGAGAAATGAACTCTGGGAGAAGATCTTTGGCAGACCTTTTTATTCGACCGCTTTTCACGTCACCTTTCCCTTCAATTACCTCTATGCAAGAGGCCTCCGCCCCAATCTCCGCTTCATCAAACAATCTATCTGTTACGAAGAACCTCTGGAGACCCTGATTGACTGGTATGAAAACTACTTCAAGATGTTTGTGGATCTCAACGACTCCAATAAGAAGATCATCCGGCAATACTTCAAGGATAAGGCCAATGGAAGTTTGGTCAAGGTACGTGATGAAAGAACCTTTTCGATCATGTGCTGGGAAGTGGAGAAGTAGATGCTTGCTTATCTTGGCAAACGGTTCCTCTTCTTAATCCCTCTGTGGCTGGGTCTCTCCCTCATTGCCTTCTTCTTCCTCCAGTTGACCCCCGGTGATCCGGCAGAAATCCTTCTCCGGAAGGAGGGGATCGAACCCACCCCAGAGGCCCTTCAATCTCTCAGAAGAGAGCTTGGGTTAGAGGACGCCTTCTATATCCAGTATGGCCGCTGGCTTTGGAAGGTGATTCAACTCGACTTCGGGACTTCTTACCGAACCGGAGAGTCTGTTGCAAAAGAGATCTTCCGTCGTTTACCAGCCACTCTGGAACTCACTTTTGCTTCATTCTTTTTGATGGTGACCATTGCACTCTCCGTAGGCCTCCTGTCCACGTTAAAAGAACATCGAACCTTTGATCGCATCGGTTTGATCCTGGCCATCATCGGAGCTTCCATCCCTGGTTTCTGGTTAGGTCTGCTTCTGATCTATCTTTTCTCCGTAACGTTGGGTTGGTTTCCGGTGATGGGCCGCGGAGGTCTCTCTTATATTGTCCTTCCGGCCATTACCCTTGGATTTGGAGCAGCCGTCACACAAGCCCGCCTGCTTCGAACGTCCCTCATCGAGGTGCTGAGGAAAGATTTCATCACAGTCGCCAGAGCCAAAGGGCTGAGCCAGGCTCGTATCCTTCTGCGTCACGCCCTTCCCAATGGCCTCTTACCCCTCTTAACCACTTTTGGGATGGTCTTAGGACGGCTTCTGTCCGGAGCCGTGATCGTGGAGACAATCTTTGCCTGGCCCGGGATTGGAAGGATGACCATTGAGGCGATTCTTCAGAGAGACTATCCGATCATACAGGCCTATGTCCTTCTGACCGCTACGATCTTCGTTCTTATCAATCTCTGTGTGGATGTGGGCTATCGCCTTCTCGATCCGAGGATTGAACTGGATTCTCAATGATGAAGAGCGCTGGATTGATCATCATCGTTTCGTTTTTGGCCCTCGGC
>CAKZKY010000460.1 GCA_937124575.1 uncultured Pseudomonadota bacterium
AAAACGTCAATCCTTGACACAATCTTTCTCTTAAAGGCTTCTCTTGGTTGCGGCTGGGGTCGGGCCAAGCCAACATAGCGATTCAAATTGTTGCTGTAACTGCAAGAGCGGTAACTATCGAGTTGAGTGGCATCTTTTGCTGGAGGGGACGCCCAAAAAACTGGGCGGGGCTCAGCGGGTAGTTCTATGCATTTATCAGACAAGAATGGACGGGGTTGAAAGATTTTAAAACCAGATCGGATCGTTCCTCCCTCTCCTTCTTAAATCTTACCCAAAGCTTTATCGCAGGCCTCGAGCGTTTGGTCCAAGTCTTTTTGGGTATGTGCCAGAGAGAAAAACCAGGCTTCATACTGGGAAGGGGGAAGGTAGACCCCCTGTTCCAGCATCTCAATAAAGAACTGAGCAAATCGTTTCGTATTGCTCATCTTCGCTGTCGTATAGTCTCTGACAGGGCCTTCTGTAAAGAAGAGGGTTAGCATTCCTGTTGCGAAATTGATCGAAATAGGGATTCTTCGCTCCTCAGTGATCTCTTCAATCTTCTCTACAAAATAGGCTGTTTTCTTCTCAAGGTCTTTGTAAACCTTTTGGGTCTTCAGATACTGCAGGGTCGCAATGCCTGCAGCCATGGCCATCGGGTTTCCAGAGAGCGTTCCTGCTTGATAGACGCCCCCCAGAGGAGCCACCTTCTCCATAATCTCCTCCCTGCCACCATAAGCGCCCACTGGTAAGCCTCCACCAATAATCTTACCAAGGCAGGTCAGATCTGCTTTTATCGCATAAAGTTCCTGCGCACCGCCATAAGCGACCCGAAATCCTGTGATCACCTCATCGAAGAGGAGAAGTATACCCTTTTCATCACAAACCTTTCTCAGACCCTCCAAAAAGCCTTTTTCAGGAAGAACGACTCCCATATTGCCTGCAATCGGCTCGACGATGATACAGGCAATCTGTTCAGGATACTGGTCAACCAGAAACCGAACTCTTTCCAAATCATTATACGGCGCTGTCAAAGTGTGTCTGGCCAACTCTTCAGGGACTCCAAGGCTATCTGGAATACCAAAAGTCGTCGCCCCAGAACCTGCCTTTACCAACAGGCTGTCTCCATGACCATGATAGCATCCTTCGAATTTAAGAATCTTATTCCTTCCCGTATATCCCCTTGCCACTCGAATGGCGCTCATCACAGCCTCTGTACCAGAACTGACCATCCTTACCAGCTCCATCGAGGGGAAAGCCTTTCTGATCTCATTGGCCAATTCAACCTCCAGAGGAGTTGGAGCACCAAAGCTCGTTCCCTTAGGAGCTGTCTTTCTTAGCGCCGACAAAACTCTCGGATGGGCGTGTCCCATGATCATCGGGCCCCAAGACCCTACGTAGTCAATATATTCATTTCCATCAACATCCCAGAGTTTCGATCCCTTTGCCCTTTCAATAAAAACAGGCGGGGTGCCAATCGCCTTAAAAGCCCTGACCGGGCTGTTGACTCCTCCTGGAATCAGTTCGAGCGCCCTTCGATAGAGTGCATTTGATCTTTTCCTATTCATCGCCTCGCCTCCACTCATTCCTCTGCGACGATCGTATTGCTCAAAGTGCCAATCCCCTCGATTACCACATCCACTTGATCCCCTACGGCCATTCGGCCTATCCCCGATGGGGTCCCTGTGGCAATCACATCTCCGGGGAGGAGAGTCATGACATGAGAGATAAAACTCACCAAATAATGTGGGCCAAAAATAAGGTTTCTTGTATTTGAATATTGTCGTCTCTCACCATTGAGGAAAGTCGCAATCTCCAAATGGCGAGGGTCAATATCGGTTACAATCCAAGGCCCGATGGGTGAAAAGGTATCAAATCCCTTGGATAAGGTCCATTGACCGTCTTTCGGTTGCAGATCCCTGGCAGTCACATCATTGAAACAGGTATATCCGAGAATATATTCTTCAGCCTTTTCTTCGGGTACAGCTTTTGCTTTTTTCCCTATGATGACAGCCAATTCTGCTTCATAATCTACCCTTTTTGACATCTTCGGATAAATGATGGGATCGCCCGGTCCGATGATCGAGGTGGAGGGCTTAATAAATAGGAGGGGTTTTTCAGGAATGGGCATTTTCACCTCCTCGGCATGATCCCTGTAGTTTAAACCTAAAGCCACAATCTTCGAGGGGATGCAGGGTGCATGCAGTCTCACCTCTTCAAGCTTCTTTGCCTTAGATGTGAGATGGAAATGTCCGAAGGGATCACCTTCCATCTCACGAATCGAAGACGCTTCGATGACGCCCCATTTCACGGATGGCCCATCCTGGTAACGAACAATCTTCATAGTGCCTCCTTCAACCTCTGAAATCAATCTGAATAACCAATCACCAAATCACAAGCTCCAAATAAATCCCAATGACCAATGACCCCAAAAAACCAAAACAGATTTCAGGTTTAAGAATTTTGTCTCCTGGCTTTCCGTCATTGGAACCTTGGTGATTATTTGGTTATTGAGATTTGGTTATCGGTGACTTATCTTTTCTTCAACCCCAACACATCCTGCATGTCGTAAAGGCCATTAGGCTGGTTGACGATCCATAGAGCAGCTTTGACCGCTCCACGCGCAAAGTTGTCTCGGCTGTGAGCTCGGTGGGTAATCTCCAATCGCTCCCCAATTCCTCCAAAGAGGACCGTATGTTCTCCCACAATATCGCCTGCCCGAATCACCTGCATTCCGATCTCTTCTTTTGTCCTTTCGCCGATCATCCCTCTTCGACCATAGACACCTACCTGATCAAGACTTCTGCCAATGGCACCTGCAATCAGCTCCCCTAATTTGACGGCTGTGCCACTTGGGGAATCCTTTTTTAGGCGATGATGGGCTTCGAGGATCTCTATGTCATACTCAGGACCCAATACCTTTGCGATATCCTGAACAATTCGAAACATCAGATTCATTCCCACGCTCATATTGGGAGCAAGGACACAACGGGTGCCTTTCGAAAGCTCTTTGATCCTATTCAACTGCTCCGGATTGAAACCCGTGGTCCCAATGACAATCGCCAAACCATTCTCCTTGGCAAATTCCAAACTCTCTATGGATGCAGTGGGGCTACTGAAATTGATGATCACATCTCCTCCATCCCTTTTCAGGCTGGCTTCCAATGAGACATCAAGTTTTCCCAAGCCAATTACCTCTCCAATATCTTTTCCAATGGAGGGATGATCGGCTCTCTCAATGGCACGATAAAGCACAATGCCAGCAGTCTCCCTGATGATGTGAATGATCCGACTCCCCATCTTGCCTCCTGCTCCAACAACAATGGCTTTTACGTTCTCTTTCATCGGTAGGCCTCCTCCCACATTTCAGCTTCATAGATGATGTGGACATCCCCTTCGAAAAAAACCCTTTTCAGATCACTCCCTTCAAGCTCAAAATGAACAGTTAAGACTTCTCCTCCTCGGGTTTTTACCGAAACAGGAGATTTCACCATTCCTTTGAATGCGGCGATAAGAACTGAGGCAACCGTGCCCGTGCCGCAGGCTAATGTTTCGTCTTCCACTCCCCTTTCATAGGTTCTCACGGACAATTGACTCTCTTTTCCCAATCGAACAAAATTGGCATTGGTTCCGGCTGGTACAAAATGGGGATGGTTTCGGATTGCTCTCCCTAAACGAACGACATCAAGGGTTTCGATATCATCTATAAAGAGGACGGCATGAGGAACTCCTGTGTTAATACTTGAGAGGGTAAATGTTTTTCCTTCGACCACAATAGATTCGTCAAGCTTAAGGCTGTGAGGTTTGGTCATCTCCAGCTTAACCCTCTTCCCGTTCACCTGTGCAGATAAGATTCCGGCAAGGGTCTCAAAGGTCAAGGATGTGCCTGTGATTCCTTTTAAATGAGCGAACCGGGCGGCACACCGCCCTCCGTTTCCACACATCTCTGCGATGCTGCCATCCGCATTAAAGAACTGCCATTTGAAGTCGGCTTTGTCTGAATGTTCGATGAAGATAAGACCATCTGCACCCACAGAGGTTCTCCTCTGGCAGACCTTCCGGGCAAATTCCTTCATGCGATCACTTTCGATGAGAGGCTTTCGATGGTCAATGAGTATAAAATCATTTCCACTTCCACTCATCTTCATAAAAGGAATCTTCATTACGTCTCCGACTAAAAAAGTTCAAATACCAAATGCCAAATCTCAAATGATCTTCACTTTGAAATATGAACTTGATTTAACATTTGAACTTTGACAATTGAA
>CAKZKY010000461.1 GCA_937124575.1 uncultured Pseudomonadota bacterium
CAGGTTTTCCTCCCATGCCAGACGAGGAGGTTTGAAAAATGGGTCCATTCCTCTGCTGGCACGAGTGCCATCAGATCAAACTCGATCTTAACAGGATCACTGTGTTGGGTTAACCCGATCCTCTGACTCACCCGTTGAACATGGGTATCAACGACTATTCCTGGAACCCCGAATGCATTTCCCAGAATGACGTTGGCGGTTTTACGGCCCACTCCAGGAAGGGTTACCAACTCCTCCAATGTTCTTGGAACGTTTCCTCTGAATCGTTCCAGCAGGGCTTGACAGCATTGCTGAATGGCCTTTGCCTTGTTTCGGTAAAACCCTGTGGGACGGATATCCTCCTCGAGTTCCATCAATTTAACGTTCACATAGTCTTTTGGAGTGCGATACTTCCGGAATAGGGTCTTTGTCACTTCATTGACTTTGACATCCGTACACTGAGCGGAAAGGATGGTGGCGATGAGGAGTTCTAAGGGATTTGAAAATTGGAGAGCAATGGTCGAATCCGGAATATCATTCGAAAGGGCTTGGATGATGGGACTAATCCATTTTCGAGCGGATTGCTTTTTCATGAGGACCTCCTTATTTCTTCATCTTCTTTCTCGTGAAAGAAGAAGCAGGTTCTTTGCACTCGGATTTGATCCATTCCTGATTCAACCGATCGAGGATTTCCTTTTGCTGGTGGATAGCATAATCGGCATATTGAGGGTCTCTCTTCCTGTAAGTTCGCTCAATAAAGGCCATAGCCTCCTTCGTCGTTTTCATTTGCGAGAAGATCATCTCGCATTTTTTGAGTCCCCATCTGGCTTCGATGGGATCTTCTGGGTGAGAAGAGAGCCAAAGATAATTTTTGAAGAGATGATCGAAGTTGATGGATTGGTCTTTCTGAATGGGGATGGTGATCGCCTCCATTTTCTCTTTCACCTTCTCCGGGTCGAGATGGTTCAATTCAATGATTTGGAGAAGTCGGTCCATCAGGAGAACGATCTTGTTATCTCGACTGGGTGTGCTATGGACTTCCCATAAGGCCGATCCTTCCTGACAGCCACCTCTGTGACATCGCTGGAATCCTGCCTGGACAATTGGGACTCTTTCCAAGAGATAACGGGTTGCGGTGTCAAGCAATCTCTCCATCTTTTCCCATGGATCGTATTCGGTTGGATCGATCCGTTTTGCCACTGCCTCAGCAAAATCGGTATGGCCCTGGTAGAAATCTGAGGAGTACTGCTCTAACGAATAGAAAGGATAGTCTGAAGGAGGAAGATACTGCCACCTTCCATTTTTATAAATTGGCCAGCGAAACTTCACCAGACCAGAATAGACTGTAGATTCCGGTCTCGGGGTGAGGAAATCCCTATCACTCAATTTTTGGATCTTTGCGGGTGAGGTTGCTTCCCATGTCTGAAGAGGGTGAATACTGCTTCCATCCAGAACGACACGTCTTATCACTCCAGAGTGGGACTCTGTCACGAAGAAAGGCGTTCCAGGGGTGATTGACTCCAGGTCAATTCGAATGGGATAAGTGTCCGAAGGAAGTGTTCGAGTCGTGGTTTCCGAAAGCATATGCAGAAGAGCTCTTCGAAAACGGGTGTCTTTGTTCCATTCCGGATGGGTCGGGAGATGTCCCCATTGTGTTGACCAATGTCCAATGAGCTTATTGTCTTTAGTCGTCGCAGCCGCAGGGAGCTGGGCAATCCGTGCATAAATCCACCGAACGGCATACGGGACATCGGCGCAGTCAATAGGTATTTTATGCTGGACAAAAAAATCTTCCGTGATATTGGTCTCGACCCATTGGGCGAAATTGATTTCTTCTTGGACACTCCACCGCCGCTCTCCAACCTTCCAGACCTGATGGGGGGACTCAACGTTCATTTCACTCAAAGCGGAGCTAACAGGAAGGAGGAGCAGAAGGAAAATGAGAAGTTTCATGGAGACAATATTAAAAAGATAGATGAAAGATTGTCAACCCGAATAAAATGAGGTATTTTAAAAATAGATCTGTTATTCCGCTCGGTAAGAGGGCAGGGGTAAAAGGAAAAGGCAGAGCCATGGGCCGTGAGATTCGTATCCTAATTGCAGAAGAGGACATTTCTTTTGCGAAGATGATCGAGGATTCACTGAAGGAATCAGGAAGCAATTACCTCATTGAAAAGGTTTCTACCGGAGAAGAATGCTTTAAAAAACTACAAAATGAGAAGTTTGATGTCCTTCTGCTCGATTACTCCCTTCCCGATGGTCAGGGGTTAGAGTGGCTTCGGAAGTTCAATGAATCAGGAATCGGAATTCCCACCATCTTTGTTACGCCCAAAGGAGATCCCAGGCTATCCATCGAAGTGATGAAAGAAGGCGTTTTCGATTATATCAACCGTTCTGCCGAATGTGCCAAGGCGTTTCCCTTTGTGGTGAATCGTGCTGTGGAGGGGTACTCGCTGATGGTCGAAAAGGTGAGGCTCCAGAAGGAGCTGATCGAGACCAAGAATTTTCTCGAATCCATTGTGGAGAAGGCTGGAGATGCGATTTCCGTCGTTGATCTTGAAGGAAAGATACTTTACTGGAATGAGGGAGCGGAGCGGATTTATGGATACCCAAAAGAGGAGGTGCTTGGAAAAAGACTATCCGATTTTCTCTTTCCTATCGATGAAGATCTGAGAGAAGAGGAAGAAAGGCTGTTGGGTGAGTTGATGGCAAGGGTTAGGGAGGGAGAAGTCGTTTCCAATGTGGAGGTCAAAAGAAAGACACGGGAAGGGAAAGAAATCATCACGAGCATGACGATCTCTCCGCTAAAAGATGCGGAAGGGAAGGTCATCGCTGCATCTCGGATCTGCAAGGATATTACCCAATTAAAAAGAGCAGAGGAACGACTCGCACTTACAGAGAGGTTAACTTCTCTGGGAGAGATTTCTGCAGGTGTAGCCCATGAACTTCGGAACCCTCTTGCAGGGATCAAATTGAACACACAGATTCTCCTTCGGAGCATAAACATTCCAGAGATGGAGCGGAAACTTCTTAAGAGCAGCCAGGAAGGAATTGAGAGAATTCAAAAAATTGTGGACGATATGCTCCATTTCTCCAAACCGAAGGCAGCCAAGTTCAAAGAAGAAGAGATTAACGAAATTGTGAAGAATAGCCTATCGATCTTTCAAACGAAGCTGAAACAGGGGAATATCACTTTGGAGCTTTTACCAGCTGAAAGTTTACCAAGAATCTTGGTGGATGCCCATCAGATCCAGCAAGTTCTGATTAACCTCATCCTCAATGCGATTCAGTCAATGGAGAAAGGTGGAACGCTGACCCTCCGAACCTTTCCGGAGGGGAAGGGCGGATTGGGGGTTGAGGTCAAGGACACAGGGATTGGCATTCCAAAAGTCCACCTGAAAAAGATTTTTGATCCTTTTTTTACGACAAAATCTCAAGGCACGGGCCTCGGCCTCTCCATCAGCGTTAAGATTCTGGAAGCTCATGGGGCCACCCTCGATGTGTCCAGCGAAGAAGGAAAGGGTTCGACATTTACCATCCACTTTCAAGGCCACCCGTAACATGGCAAACGATCGATATGGAGATTGAGAGATATGAGATTTAAAATTCTGGTGATCGATGATGAACCAATTTTACGGGAATCTCTCGAAGTCGCACTGCAGGCTTTGGATTTTCATGTCATCAGTGCCAGGACGGGAGAAGAGGGGCTTGATCTCTTTCAGGCAGAGAATCCGGATTTGATCCTTTTGGACCATTGGTTGCCAGGAATGAATGGAGATGAGGTTCTTCAGAAGATCAAGGAACAGACCCCTGAAATTCCTGTAATCGTCATGACCGCTCAGGGATCGATTGAGATAGCGGTAACCTCGATGAAGATGGGGGCTTTCGATTTTCTCGTCAAACCTTTTGAACTGGACCAGGTTGAAGACTTAATTAAAAAGGCCCTTGACCGGGTTCGATTGAAAAAGGAAGTGGAGTGGCTCCGGGCACAATATCAGGAAAAGTTCCGCAGTGGTGGAATCATCGGGGTCAGCCAAAAGATGAAGGAGGTTTTGGAATTAGCCGAAAAAGTTGCCAAAGGCTCGGAGACAACGGTTCTCATCGAGGGAGAAACAGGGACTGGCAAGGAACTCCTTGCCGAATACATCCACTTTTTAAGTCCCCGATCTTCTTTTCCGTTTATTCCTATTAACTGCGGTGCGATTCCTAAGGACCTCTTTGAAAGTGAACTATTCGGCTATGAGAAAGGCGCTTTCACTGGAGCCCTCGAAAAGGGAAAGATAGGAAAGGTGGAGGCAGCAGAAAAAGGGACGCTTTTTTTAGATGAAGTCGGAGAACTTTCTCCCCAAGCTCAGGTGAAGGTGTTGAGGGTTCTTGAAGAGAAGGAGTATTTCAAGGTCGGAGGGGTGGAGAAGAAGAAAGCCGATGTTCGGATCATTGCGGCAACCAATAAGGATCTGGAGGCTGAGGTCAAAAAAGGTAATTTCAGGGACGATCTCTATTTTCGACTCAATGTCGTGAAGCTATTTCTTCCTCCATTACGAGAGCGAAAAGAGGATATTATGCCCCTTTTTAAATTCTTCGTGGAGAGGTTTAATGAACAGTTTAAAAAAGGATTCATCCAGATCTCGAAAGAGGCCGAAGAGAAGATACTGGCCTATCCCTGGTTCGGAAATATTCGCGAACTTCGGAATACGGTTGAACGGATTGTGCTCTTAGAAAAAGGGGAAACCATCCTTGGCAAACATCTTTCTTTTCTCATCGGCAAAGAGAGGGAGGTTGAAGAGAAGAGAGAATTCAAAATTTATCTACCGTCTCAAGGGATCATTCTGGATGAGGTTGAGAGACAGTATATCCTTGAGGCCTTGAAGATGAAAAAAGGCAACAAGTTACAGGCTGCCAAGATGCTCGGTATCTCACGATCGGCCCTTCTTTATCGAATGGAAAAATACGGAATCAAAATGATTGATCATTAACAGTCTAAAACTTGAATGGATATGAATAAAAGACATAGATTCTATGGTGCAGGCAATTATATATAGAATGCGCAATGATAAAAGATACATGGTTTTTGAAAGTCTTTAACAAGTTTATGGATTAAAAACCATAGTGTATGTTTTGGGACAGAATATTTGAAAACAAACAGAAAGTTTATTTCCTTGGAAATTCAATATGTTAATCCTTACCTTCCTACCCTCATGTCTGTTTTCAGAAGAACTTTATATTGGTTTCGTTTTTTTGTTTCTATTGCCTTCGTTAAATCGCTGAAAATATATTAGAATATAATGAGTTGATTTTATTAATTAATCTGAATCCTCCGGACCGAATCCCTTAACAACTTTACTTTCCTATTTAGATTGGCATTTCCCTTGCTCTAAATTCCAAGCAAAATGAAAGTTTTAATCATTGAAAACGACAAAGCCTTCCAGCATTCCCTTTCGTATTTTATTGAACACCAAAGGAAAGATGAAGTTTTTCTTGCAAGCTCAAAGAAGGAGGGGATTTCCCTCTTGAAAACTATTCCATTCGATATCGTTCTTTGTGGAGATCGTCTTCCTGATGGCGGTGGGTTAGAAATCCTGAAAGAATGGATGAGTAAAAATCCAAAGCTTATCTCTATTTTGATGACCGTTCAGAGCGATGAAATGATGAAAGAGGAGGCAAAGAGGGCTGGCATTCATGGATTCCTGGTAAAGCCATTTGATTTGAAGCAACTTGAAGAAGCCATGTCTATTTCGGATTTCGGATTGCGGAGTGTGGAGTGATAAGGAGAAGTGGCGTAGGGGAAAATAATAATCGCTTTGCGCTATGCGCTTAGCGCTTTGCGTAAAGAAAGGAGGTGAAAAGTGATGATGAGAAAGAGGATGTTCGTTTTAATGTTGGCGTTTGTGTTTGCTCTTTCAATGGTCAGTCTGACATTGGCTCAGGATAAGCCAAAGGTTCCTACCTGGCAGACGACGCCTGTAAAGGATTGGGTCGCCAAAGCCAAGGCAGAGATCAAAAAGGTTACTGCCGCTGATGTGAAAGCCGCCATTGACAGCAAAGAGAAAGCCATCATTCTGGATGTAAGAGATCCTGATGAGTATAAGGCAGGTCATCTTCCAGGGGCGGTTCATGTTTCCAGGGGGAAGTTAGAATTCACCGTCTGGGATAAAATTACGGACAAAGATGCCAAAATCTATGTCTACTGCCTGACAGCAGCCAGGTCTGCTTTGGCCACCAAGACGCTAAACGATTTGGGTTTTAAGAATGCGGTTCTCATGGATGCCCACTTTGAGGAGTGGGTGAAAGCCGGTTATCCAGTAGCCCGATAACCATTTATCCCCTGCCTCCGGAGTACGGAGGCAGGGGATCTTCCAAGAGAATTTCATTGAGTGTATGGTCATGGAAAACTTCAAGATCACCAGACGGGGATTTTTAAAGACGGCAGTAGCAGGAGCAGGAATGCTTTCCTTAACTCCAGGGCTCCTCGATTTTCAAGGATGGGTTCATGCAAATGCAGATTCTCCGGTGACCAGTATACCGACTATATGCAATGGCTGTGGCAATCGCTGTGGAATATTGGCTCAAGTTAAGAATGGGAGATTATGGAAGATTGAGGGAAATCCCGAGGCAAATGGGAATCTTGGTGTTATCTGTCCGAAAGGACATGGATATGTTCACGATTTATATAATCCGAGTCGATTGAAGGGGCCTTTAAAAAGGGTGGGAAATAAGTTTGAACCCATTTCGTGGGAGAATGCCTACAAAGAGATTACCCAGAAGTTGAATATGATTCTGCTGTCGAATGGTCCTCAAAGTGTCTTCTGGGTCAATTATCCTCAGACCAATCATGCCTATGCCCTGAGATTGATGCACGCCCTTGGAAGTCCGCATTATTTTACACATGGCTCCACATGCTATACAGCAAGAAATGCTGGCTGGGTGACAACGGTGGGGGAACTCCCCTCCAATGACCTGAGCCATTCACGGTATATTCTGATTATAGGTCGCAATCCAGCCGGAGGCATTGATCTTGGACAGGTGAAGCGAATTACTGAAGCAAAGGAGAAGGGAGCCAAATTGGTGGTAGTTGATCCAAGACACAGTGAGACCGCCATTCTTGCGGATGAGTGGCTTCCCATCAAACCTGGAACAGATTTGGCATTTCTCTTGGCCATGATTAATGTTTTCGTGAAGGAAGGTTTATATGATGCCCGTTTTGTAAGAGAGAACACAGTAGGGTTTGAACAATTGGAAGAAGAAATTGTCAACTATCCCCCTGAGTGGGCCGAGAAGGTCTGTGAGATTTCTGTAAAAACCATTGTCCGGATTGCCCGCGAGATAGCTAAGGCAAAGCCCAAAGCCCTCATCCACCGGGGATATCATGGCGCTTTCGGTTCTCAATATCTTAATAGTTTTCAGACTGCAAGGGCATTAGCCATTGCCAATAGCCTTTTGGGAAATATCAATCGGGAAGGTGGCATCTACTTCCCCCAGTCCGCCCAGCTCGGAGAACTGCAGCCCAAGCATCCTGCACCCGATCGCCCTGAGATGGGAAAGCTGGATGGGACCGGAGTGCCAGGAAGATATCCATTAGGTAGTTATGGCGATGGGATTGCACATGCCATTCCAGAACTGGCCCTCCGCGGAGAATTGAAAGCCGGATTCGTCTACCATAACAATCCCCTTCGAACCAACCCCAATCCTAAACGGGTCATTGCCGGTTATAAAAAGTTGGAGCTTCTGGTTGTCATAGACACTGTTCTCTCTGAGACCGCATCCATTGCCCATTATGTCCTTCCAGAGTCCTTCTATCTTGAGAGGACAGAGGCGATCGATACCAAACACAGCGGAAAGCGGGCACAAGTTTCGATACAGCAACAGGTGGTCAAACCTTTATTTGATACTCGGCCTGGAACACAGATCATCATCGAACTTGCAAAACATCTGGGGATTGGAAAATATTTCGACTTTGATATCGAGGAGGCCAATCGGTTGCGGCTTCGACCATTGGGAGTCACCCTTGAAGATTTGAAGAAAAGAGGAGTCCTCTTCGTGGGGGAAAGATGGAAAGAAGGGTTTAGGAAGTTAAATACTCCGTCAGGGAAAGTAGAAATTTACTCCGATACTCTGGATAAGCTCGGTATTCCCGCCATCCCTCGATGGGAAGATCCTTTGGTTTCACCTGACCCCAAAGATCCCCACTCTTTTCGGTTACTCCATGGGAAGCAGGCAATCCATACCCATGCGATGACGGCCAACCAACCCTACCTCATGTCCATTAGTCAGAGATATGATATGATTCGTCTTTGGATGAATAAGGAACGTGGGACCCAATTGGGCCTTAAAGATGGAGACTGGGTTCATATGAAATCAATCGTTGGTGAAGGTAGGATACGAGTCCGGTTAACCGGAGGAATTCATCCGTCCTGCGTTTGGCTTCCGAGTGGCTACGGAGTCTTTTCAAAACATTTGAAGACGGCTTATGATATAGGGTTGTCTTATAATGATTTTTTGCCAACCTACTTCGATCCAACGGTTGGGCATGCAATGGCCTCAGAGATTGTGGTTCAGGTGACAAAGGCGTAGTCAGTTCGGAGTTTTGGGCTTTTATTTTCAATCTGAAATATGAAATCTGAAATTTGGTGAATTATGGCACGATATGGAATGGTGATTGATGAGACGAAATGTGTGGGATGCCATGCCTGCCGGGTGGCGTGCCAGAACCTGAATAATCTTGCTGAAAATGAGGCTTATAACCATCTTGAAGAACGGGAATACGGGGCTTTCCCGAACTATTCACGGGAATTTTTGCCTGTCCAGTGTCAGCATTGCGACAACCCTCCCTGCGTCAAGGTCTGCCCGACCGGCGCTTCGATGAAGCTTAAGAATGGGATTGTCCTGGTCGAAAAGAGTAAGTGCATCGGCTGTAAATATTGTATTGCCGCCTGTCCCTACAATGTCAGGATTATCAAGAAAGCAGGATATATCGAGAAATGTCGTTTCTGCATAGATTTCATCGAAAAGGGGATCAAACCAGCTTGCATGACGACCTGTATGACGGGGGTCAGAATGTTTGGCGACCTGGACGATCCCAACAGTGAAATTTCGCAGTACATCATCAAGCATAAATTAAAGCAATTCAAAGCCGAGCTAAATACCAAACCCAGAATCTATTATCGGAAGGCTTAAGATGACGCATTTGGAGAAGGCATCGCTCTGTGAGCTTCTTGCCTCCCTCTTCTCACCCCCCGATCGTGAGATGGAGAAGTTGGTTCAAGAGGGATCTCTCTATTTTTTTCTTAAAAAATTTACGGACGAATGGGGAGAAGGGGGACAACTCTTAAAAGGATTCCTTGTCGAAAACAATAGCGAGAATTTAGGGGAAGAGCTGAAAACGGCTTATGAACATCTCTTCTCTGACCTGCAGGAGGATCGTATCGGCTTGATCGAGTCCTTTTATAAACCTTGGACCCAAGATCCTCATTGTTCCCTTCTTTTCGCCTCGAGCAAAGGTCTTCTTTTGGGTGATTCCGCACTTCACTTATTGGCCATCTATGAACGATGTGGTCTTGTCATTCCAGAAGAATTTAAATGGAAGCCGGATCACCTGGTATTGGAGCTGGAATTTTTATCCCAACTCTATCGGTTCAAAACCGACCAAGAGATTAAACTCTTTATCGAACATCACCTGGATTGGATTCCGTCTTTGAAAAAAGAGTTCGAGCATTTTCATGCCCATCCTTTTTACGTTAGTACCATAGAAATTCTTGATCTCTTCCTCAAACGGGAAAGGGAAAGGTTGGAGGTTGTAGAGCATGGATCGAAGAAGAATGATTGAGCGGTTGCTTTTTGTTTTAACCCTTGGAGGCCTACTGGTTTTCACCGGTTGCGGACAGAAAGAAAAGCCTTCGGGTTTTGGAAATCAGGAAAAGCTCTGGAAAGTGGTTGTGGAGGAGGCAAAGCAGGAAGAGCCGATTGAATTAGCCTATACCAAAGAGACCCCTGTTTTCTATCGGGATGCCTCCATGGGAAAAGTGGACCCTTCCTTTGTTCCCAGAGTCGGTGGAGGGTGAAGCTAAAAAGATTCGTCGTGAACGAATCCAATCTTTTAATCAAAGGGGTTTAGCGAAGGAGTAAGAGATGGAAGGGCAGATACATATTCACTGGAATTGGATCGTGGCGATTGACCTCTTTGCCGCAGGCCTCAGTGCCGGTGCCTTCATCATATCCGCAACGGCTTATTTTTTAGGAAAAGATCGATATGAGAATATCACCCGGATAGGTGCTCATATTGCTCCTTTCCCAGTAATGATTGGGATTCTCGCCCTCATTTACGATCTTGAAAGGCCTCATCTTTTCTGGAAACTCTTTCTCACTTTTCAGCCCAATTCGGTCATGTCCTTAGGATCTTGGTTGCTACTCTTCTTCTCCATTTTCAGCGTGATGCATCTCTATCTTTGGCTTCCAGAGAGGCATGACTATTTGAAAATAATTCCGAGAATCCGGTCTAACCGATTTCTGAGCAAGTTTCGGGGAGACAATTTAACAATCGTACGGGGGCTGGTGGCAGGGTTCGGAATTCCAATTTCCATTGGAGTAGCCATTTATACTGGAGTCCTTTTAGGAGTACTGACCGCAAGACCCTTCTGGAATAACCCGATGCTTCCCATGTTGTTCCTCATCTCCGCCATGATGACTGGTTCTGCGGCCATCTGCTTTATTGGCTGTTTCATCAAAGGGTTTCGGGGGATGAGTCGGGAAAATATCAATACAAATAAATTCATGATCCATTCCATTGACTTTACTCTAATGGTCTTTTCGATCATCGCTGTTTTTCTTTTTATCTTGGGTCTCTATGTATCACCAAGAAGTTCGGTGGCAGCCGTTCATCTCATCATGGGTGGGGAATTTACCTTCCTGTTTTGGACTCTTGTGGTGGGGGTGGGTATTCTAATTCCCTTGGCCCTTGAAGTGTATGAATTGATTCCCCATTACATCGTGCAGGTGGAGTTAAGAGAGCATAGTCCTTGGATCTCTGGAGTCATCACTACTTCAGTACTCATCGGGGGATTCACGATGCGTTATATCGTGATCTATGCCGGCCAGATGGCACAGATTATTACCTCATAAAATCTCTCTCCGTCATCCACAGTCCCATAAGCCTTTTCAAAAGGTGAGCCACTGCCTCAAACCCCTGAAAGCCAGGGGTAGAAAAATATTCCTTGAAATTTTGCTAACCAATATTATTCAGGACAAACTTGCCACCTCGGTTATTTATATAACCTATTGATATTATTAATAATAATCTTGTGAAAAGATTTTTTTGACCATCGGAGCAAGGGATATTATATTTTATTTGTTAGGGAATGGCAGGAGAAATTACTGCAGATTCTTAAATCAATCCCTCCTTTTCCCCAGCTCTAATGCTTTTTTACAATTCCATTGTATGATTTCAGGAGCTTTTGAAGTATGGATGAGATTAGCTATCAAAAGTTTTTGACAACAAAGATTTCTGAGTTGGATTTAGATGTCAACCAAAGTCTTGCCAATTATTTTAAGAGGCTCAAGAAGGAGTTGAAGAAACATCGCATCCTATTCTGGCCCGATTTCTATTTTGGGAACGAGTGGGGGTGTGTGAATAAAAAAATCTCCATCAGCATTCCTTTCTATTTGGCGACCCCCGAACTGGAGGAGCTTGAAGGAGATGTGCCTAAAGGTGAAGAGCTGATGAAAACACTTCGACATGAAACTGGCCATGCAGTCAACTACGCCTACAAGCTTTGGCAGAGAAAAGACTGGAGAGAGACCTTTGGCGATTTTAATAAGAAGTATCGAGACGGATATCTTTACAGGGTCAATCCCTGGTCAAAAAGCTATGTCCGTCACCTCCATTACCTTGGCGATCCACACTATGCACAGAAACATCCAGACGAGGATTGGGCTGAAACCTTTGCCATCTGGCTTGATCCACGTTCCCATTGGGAGAGGAGGTATCGGAACTGGCCCAATGCCTTGGAGAAACTGGTTTACGTGGAACGGATCATGGAGGGGATCGCTGGAGAAGAGCCGATCAACCTGAAAAAGAAGAGGGAAGGGGAGTATACGACGATCGTGGAGACGGTCTCCGAATGGTACGGTTTGGACGGTGAGATCTTGGACCAAGAGCTTCAGGAACACCTGAATGATATGAATGAGCTTTTTATTAAACCGACCAATGGCCGGAGAAAACTTCTTCCGGCATGGAAATTGATTCGGAAATATGCAAGGGTTCTGACTGAACGGGTGAGCCTATGGATTTCAGGATCGAATCAACATACCGCCAGAAGGATGCTTCGCCGGTGGGAGGCCATCTGCCAGAACGAGTCTCTTGGATATCTACCGGAGGATGAACAGCGAAAGTTGATTGAACTGACAACCCTTCTCACCTACCATGTGGTGGATGGTGTTCATCACCTTCGCAGTTAGTCTTTTTAAGACAGCCTCTGTTTTAGAGAATGACGGTCTTTTTGATCGTTCGGACGATTTCTTCTGGCTCGTCAATCAATTGAAGGATTCCAAGGTCTTCTTGAGAAATTCTTCCTTCCTTTAAAACCACCTCTTTGATCCAATCCAGAAGACCTTTCCAGTAATTTGATCCGGTCAGGATTACGGGAAAAGGTTTGATCTTGTGAGTCTGAATTAGGGTGACTGACTCAAAGAGCTCATCCATTGTTCCGAAACCACCGGGAAGAATGATATAGGCGACTGCATATTTGACAAACATCACCTTTCGGACAAAGAAGTAACGGAATTTTAAATTAATATTCGCGTATGGATTGGGTTTCTGTTCGAGGGGGAGCTCAATATTGAGGCCGATCGATTTCCCTCCGGCTGAAGACGCCCCCTTATTCGCCCCCTCCATGGCGCCAGGGCCTCCACCCGTGATAACGCTGAAGCCATTTTCTGCGAGAAGTTGTCCGATCCGTTCTGCCTTTTGATAGACATCATCTCCGGGTTTTGCACGAGTGGAGCCAAAAATGGTCACAGCCGGATGACACCTGGCGAGTGTTTCAAAACCTTCTACAAACTCCGACATAATTCGAAACATTCTCCAGGAATCTTGGATGGTGATTTCATCAATCACATACTGTTTACTATTTGTCATAGTCCCTCCCTGCCCCTATTATGGGGTCTATGCATCTATTCGTCAATGGTTTCAGCTCAAAAATATCGCCAATTTTCATTGAAAATGGAGTGAGTTTTATATTAGGAAGAATAAAGTTTAATTCAAAGTTCGGAGTTATTAGTTCGGAGTTCGGAGCAAAATCTTTAAGCAAAAACTTTAAACCTTTGTTGGTAAGTTGAAGGAAAGAAAATGAAGGTTGAATTTTTGGGGGGAGTCAGAACCGTCACCGGTTCGGCCACTCTTTTTGAAAAAGGTGCATTGAAGTGGCTGGTGGATTGCGGGATGTTCCAGGGTGGAAAGGAGATTGAGAAAAATAACGATCACACCGGTCCCTACCATCCGAGAGATCTCTCCTATATCTTACTGACCCACGCTCATATCGACCATAGTGGCCTCATTCCAAGACTGGTAAGAGATGGTTTTCGGGGGAAAGTGATTTGCACAAAAGCCACGCTTGATCTCTGCGAGGTGATGCTGAAAGACAGTGGACATATTCAGGAGATGGAGGCAGAGTGGCAGAATCGGAAAAACAGGAGGTCTGGACGGCAAACGGCCTCACCCCTCTACACCCTAAAAGATGCGGAGAAGAGTCTTCGCTTCTTTTTACCAGTCAATTATGATGAGATCATCACTCTTAAGGATGGACTCAAAGTCCGGTTTCGAGATGCAGGTCACATTCTGGGATCAGCCATTATTGAACTCTGGGTTGAAGAGGGAGGAGAAGAGAAGAAGTTAGTCTTCTCAGGAGACCTTGGAAATTCAGGGCAGCCCATTGTCAGAGATCCTTCCTGGGTAAGGGAGGCAGATCTTCTCTGGTTAGAGTCCACCTATGGAAACCGGCTCCATAAATCGAGGGAGGAGACCACTCATGAGTTATTAAGTATTGTCCAAGAAGCCATTGCCCATCAGGCCAAGGTGATCATTCCTGCCTTTGCTGTGGAACGGACCCAGGACATCATTTATACGCTCGGCCATTTTTTGAGAGAAGGCCTCATTCCATCCATTCCCATTTATATTGATAGTCCACTGGCAATCTCCGCAACAGAGATTTTTAAGAAGAATTCGGATTGTTTTGACCAGGAAACCGAAGAAGTTCTTTTGCGAGGAGAGAACCCATTAGACCTTCCCAACGTCATCTATACGAAAACCACTGAGGAGTCAAAAGCGATCAATGAGTCTGAAGGAGCTGGGATCATCATCTCGGCGAGTGGAATGTGTGACTCCGGAAGGATTAAGCATCATCTCAAACACCACCTCTGGCGGGAGAAATCCCATATCGTCTTCATCGGCTATCAGGGTGAAGGGACGATTGGAAGAAGAATTGTAGATGGGGCAGAGAGCATCAGGATTTTCGGAGAGACGGTTGCGGTCAAGGCCCAAATTCATACTTTGGGAGGATTCTCCGCTCATGCCGATCAAAAGGGGCTTCTCGAATGGCTCTCTCATTTTGAAAATCCTCAGCTTGAGGTATTCGTTGTTCATGGAGAAGAGAAAGTTTCAATGGAACTGAGCCGCCTCATCGGTGAACGTCTTCACCTAAAAACGGGAGTCCCCCGATTGAGAGAGAGAAGAATGCTCTTCACATCAGAAGGGGAACAGATGGATATAGAGTTGAAGGAAAAAGAATTCCATCCCGAGGAGACCTTCCATACCCTCATGAAACATCTCGACAGAAATTATAAGAGACTTCGAAGGAAATTGAAGAAGTGGAGAAGAATGGGAGAGGAGGTTCCGTCTCCTCAACGATTGAAACAATTAGAGGAGGTGAACAGAAGGATTGAAGAGCTGGAATCGGACTTATGAGCAGATTCCGCATTTAACCCCGTATCATCCCGAAAGCCCCAATCTTCTGACTGGAGATGAAGTCAATTTCAAATCCAAGAATGAAGAAAGGCCCTGTCCTTTAGGGCGGGGATATATGGGGTTTACTATCGGCTAATCTGGTTTCGAGTCGTTTCGATTTTGCTTGCGGAGACAACCCTTTTGGTGTATCTTGGAGAATAGGGGGGCCACAATGAAAAAGAGCATTCTGTTTTTAACTGGATGGTTCATCCTTTTTTTATCCCAGCATATGGTTCAAGAATGCTATGCCGGGATCGTCATTGAGGAGCTCCACAGAGATGTGGAAGGGAAGATGGGTAGAGTCGTTCGCTACTTTTCAGAAGAGCAATTCCGCACAGATCATCCCGAGGGAGGGGTCTCAACCATCATTGATTTCAGGGGAGACCGGATCGTGATGATCGACCATACATCAAGAAGTTTTGTCGAAATCAAGTTTTCACGTTGGGAGAAAGAAGTGGCGGAAAAGCTTAAAAAATCGATGCCCGAAATCAAAACCAAAGAGAGAAGGATTACTGTGAGAAGATCTGGAGAAAAGGCATTGATCAATGGATTTCAGACCGAGAAAATAGAGATCCGTGCCGATGGAGAGCTGATCGAAGAAAACTGGATGAGCCGGGATGTCGATTTTCGGGAAGTCGAGAGGGTGATGGAGAGGGTGGCCAAAGGATTTTCAAAAGATTTTAAAGTCGAGATGAAAGAGGGTAGAGAGATCTATGAAAAGTTGAAACCCTTTGGGATACCGATTCTGATCAGAGACTATACGCTTACTTATGGTTTGGGCCCCATCACGGTGATGGAGGTTAAAAAGATAGAGAAGAAGGAGCTTGGGACGGAGATCTTTCTTCCTCCTACTGGCTATCAGCGCATCATCCCCGAAGCCCCGAAGAGATAATGGAGTCCGTTAGAAGGTCACGCTTCTTGCCCCTGACTAAAACTTCACGTCGAACTGGTTGAAACGCGGATCAAGATCTGCTTTCATATTGCTTCTTTCGATTACCCCAAGCATCACCACCACCTTTACAGAAGTAATCGCCCCATCGGTGAGATGCCCTCCCAGGGTCACCACCTTGTCATCCATCACGGTGGATACAGAGAAATGGGCGTGGATCTCTGGTTCTCCGTCATCTCGTGTTGCAATCCAGCCGGTCAGGGAGACGATCTCCATGGGTTGTTCCAATTCGAGATAGAGACGATGCTGTTTCTCCACTTTTAAATCTGAAGGTAATACCTTCAAATTCCTGAAGGTGGCTTTTTTCAAAGCGCCAATCCCTGAGAGGATCACTCCAACCTGTATTCTCTCTCGTGTAACAAGTTCTTTGATCCCCTCTAAAAGATCGATATCCATAGCCAGTTTTCCGATTGCCACACGGTGGAGGATACCCCTTCCAATTCCTTCTAATAAATCAGAAGACTGTCCCATCTTATCTCCTTTCAAATTCGATTGCTTCAATTCCGAACCATGAGGACAACGGGTTCTACCCTTGGGTTCACCCCGTTAGAAAATATTCAGCTTTCAAGTGGGAAACCTTATATCCCGATAGAAGCCAAGCTTCGCAAGGAAGATGCAGAGAGGCTCTCTAACGGGGTGGATTGGTCCTCTGGTACGAGATGTTTGCCCCCTGTGGGCGTTTCTCGGGAACCACGGGCTTTGCCTGTGGGGCTCCATGAGCATCATATTGGGTTTTTATTAGAAAAAAGGTTCTTCTGTCAATAGATCTTATTGAGAGCCTTGAAAAACTAATTTTCGCTCACTGAATAGAGATTTCTGTTCATTTTCAGAAATCTCTGAGAGGAGTATAAAATTATAACTGTCCCTGAAGAAATGGGTATCCTTTA
>CAKZKY010000462.1 GCA_937124575.1 uncultured Pseudomonadota bacterium
TAAATTCGAAATCCGAATATCGAAGCTCGAAACAAATCCGAAATTTTCAAAATTCAAATTTTCTAAACTCTTTTGCTTATAACATTTAAAATTCGGTCATTTGAGATTGTTTCGAAATTCGAATTTCTGCTTCACTGATACCTTATTCTCGGATCGGCAACTCCGTAGAGAAGATCCGCAATAAAATTTCCAAGAAGAACGAGCACTGCCGTGATGGTGTTGATCGTCATCACAACCGGATAATCCCTTGCGAGCACGGCCTGGTAGGCCAGCCTTCCGATTCCGGGCCAGGCAAAAACACTCTCCATGATGATGGACCCTCCGATTAAGCCTGGAATGAGAAATCCAAAGAGGGTGACGATGGGAAGAAGGGCGTTCCGAAGTCCATGTTTATAATAGACCGTCTCTTCTGGAACTCCTTTCGCCTTTGCCGTTCGGATATAGTCCTGACGAATCACCTCCAGCATACTCGAGCGGGTATATCGGGAGAGGCCAGCCAACCCATGAATGGCCATGATCAGGGCCGGCAGTAAGAGGTGCCAGATCCTGTCCAGGACGATCTCTGCCGGATTAAATCCTTCCGTCACAAAGGAGCGCATCCCGAGAACGGGATAACCAAACAGATGGACCGTTCCAAGGATGATGAGGTAGGCAAGCCAGAATCCAGGGATAGAGAGGCCTAAGAAAACGCCGAATGTCGTGAGGCGGTCCATCAAGGAATACTGTCTTCTCGCTGAAAAGACGCCAAGCGGAATGGCCAGCGAGAAGATGATGACCATGGCAACAACGTTCAGCAGCAAGGTGTTGCCAATTCTCTCCCAGATCTTTTCCAAAACGGGCCTTCCGTCTTTGAAAGAATAGAGTTTGCCGGTGAAGAGTTTTTTAATCCAGAGAAAATATTGCTGATAGATTGGTTTATCCAGATCGTAATTCTTCATCATCTGTTCGATGATTTTGGGCGAGACTTTGGGATCCATGGTTAAAGAAATCGGCCCGCCTGGTGCGGTCGTAATGATGACCCATGAGAGGATGCTGATCCCAATGAGAGTGATGAACATCTGGAGCATCCGTCGGAGCAGGAAAGCAGTCATCGTCTATTTCTCCATCACCCTTTGGGTCGGGACGTACCAGCGGATGAGGTCGTACATGAGGCCTGCCTTTTCCATTTTAATCGGTCGGTGGATCTTCTGGCCGGCGGGTCCATCCTCCACCAATACGAATTTATTCTGAAGCGCTGACATTCCGACCGGTGAGAAGAGAAAGGTGTAAGGCTGATCCTCGGCCATCAGTTCGTGGATTCGCCAGTAGATCTGTTTTCTTTTCTCCACATGGTACTCCTTTCTCCCTTCCTCCCAGAGGCGATCGACTTCCGGGTTTTTATAGGAGATGAAATTAAAACCCTTCTCAATCTGACTGGAATGCCAGATTTGATAGTCATCCGGGTCTGGAGATAGACCCCATCCGAGAATGCAGGCATCGAAGTGCCTTGCATTGATGAAATTTTTCAGAAAGACACTCCACTCGTAGACCTCGAATGTGAGATCCACTCCGAGCTCGCGAAGCTGGCGTTGAACCAGAACGCCCACATCGCGTCGAACATCGTTTCCGCTATTGGTGATGAGTTTAAATCGGAAAGGTTGACCGTCTTTATCCAGAATGCCATCCCCATCTGTGTCCTTCCATCCGGCCTCTGCCATCAGGGCTTTGGCTTTCTGTGGATCATAGGGAAAGGGCTTAACATTGGGATTGTAATACCAGAGGTGGCTCGGGAAGGGTCCGCTGATGACCTTTCCAAATCCATAAAGAACGTATTGGACGATCTCTTCCCGGTTGATAGCATGCGTGAATGCCTGTCGGACTCGCCTGTCCTGGAAAAGAGGGTTTTTGAGATTGTAGCCAATATAGGTGTAGCCCAATGCAGGCTGGGAATAGATCTTGAGAAAGTCAATCTCGTTCATCCGACGGAATTGATGGGGCGAGACGCCATAAGAATCGATGCCTTTGGTCAGCAGTTCCATCTCGCTGAGAGAGACTTCTGGAATGATCCGATAGATAATTCGGTCCAGGATGGGCCTTCCCTGAAAATAGGTGGGGTTGGCTTCCACTACGATCTTCTCGTCTGTCACCCACTCCACAAAGCGGAAAGGTCCGGTCCCGATTGGTTTGCGGTTAAAGGGGGTGGTATTGATATCCTCCTTTTCAAGGAGATGTTTCGGGATGATGCCCATACCCCAGGTTCCCAATCCAGGAGAAAAGGGCTGTTTGTAGGTGACCCGGAAGGTATAGGGGTCCAGCACCTCTGCCCTTTCGACCAGCTCGTAGTCGCTTCTTCGGACGGTATTGGTCTTTTCATCCATGATCTTATCATAGGTGAACTTCACATCTTCCGCTGTAAATTCCTTCCCGTCGTGCCAGAGAACGCCCTTTCGCAAGAAAAAAGTGATTTGAGGCTTCGCCCCTTCTTTGATGGTCCAGGATTCGGCCAATTCTCCAACAAAACTCTGGAGATCTCTGTCATACTTGATCAATCCATTGAAGACAAAAGAGTTGATGTCACTGGAGGCTGAATCTTGGGCTAAAATCGGGTTGAGAAAGGAGGCATCTCCAATGGAACTCATAATCAACTGGTTTATCCGGTGGTCGGGCCGTTGACTGACAAAGAGGAGATTTACTACAAGAACAATGAGAAAGAGTACTGGAGGGATGAAAAGGAGAGTTTTGATCTTCATTAATTTGGTGTAATAGAATTTGTCATTCCTACCTAAACTCGGTTTCGAGTCTCAGCGACAGGAATCCAGATTTTTCTTTTTTTATTTTACCACCTTCGATATCGAACTTAAAGACCTTCCCTACTTCATTCTTCAATTATATTTTATTTCTTCCTTCGTCTCTCTTCCTTCCTCTTTCTTTTTGCACCCCTTGTCTCTCTTCCTTCGTCTCTCATCCCTCGTCCTTCACTCCGAACTCCGAACTCGTCCCTCTAACTTTGTTTCATCCTACCGATTTGTTACCAGCACTTGCAAACCCATTTCGGTCAATTGAGCTGCAACCGGAAGAGCCGCCTCTTTCGTTACAAACGGCCCGATCCTCACCCGATGGTACTTCTGTGTCTGGGTCTCTACGGTCGCCACAAAGACATTGTCAAAATTTCTTTTCAATCGCTCTGCCAGATCACGCGCCCTAGCCTCGTCGCTGAAAGAACCAACTTGAAGGTTAAAACGCTCGACCTGTTCAACAAGCGGTGCTCCTACCCACTCTACCTTGACGTTCGCTGTTCCTTTTGCCCACATCCCAAGGATACGGGCAGCTGCATAGGAGACATCAATGATCCTCTCCTTAACAAAGGGACCCCGGTCGTTCACCTTTAACTCCACTGACCTGCCATTTTCGAGATTGGTCACCATCACTATGGTTCCCAGAGGGAGGGAGTTATGGGCGCAGGTGAGCTGAAACATATCATAAATTTCACCGCTCGAAGTCGGCCTTCCATGAAATTCACCTCCATACCAGGAGGCCACTCCATATTGGACTTCACGGGTTTCCCGTTTCTCAAGCTTTGTTTCAGGAGGGAGCTTTGCTTCGGTTGGAAGCTTTGCCTCCCTCTTGATTTCCGGTCTTTCAGGAGGAGGTACGCTTCGATCAATTACAACGCGCTGCCTCGGCCCACACGCCGTTAATAGACAAAAGATTAGAGCAGTGATCAAGATTAAACTTTTCGATTTATTTTTTTTCATTTCACAGCGATCTTTTTTTATTGACCATTTGGTTCATTCAGTCATCTAAAGGGCTTCTTACCTCAGAGGGTTTCTTCCTGATGAGATGGGTATAGATCATGGTTGTATTCACATGCTTGTGCCCCAGGAGTTCCTGAATCGTCCTGATGTTGTGACCCGATTCAAGAAGGTGTGTTGCAAAACTGTGACGCAAGGTGTGACAGCTTGCCATTTTGGGTAAATTTGCCTTCCTCACTCCTTCTTTAACAGCACGCTGAATCGCGGAGGGATGAATATGCCACCGCATCACCTTTCCGGATCGCGGATCGACCGATAGATTCTTGGCTGGAAATAGCCACTGCCAGGTCCATTCCTTCGGAGCATTGGGATATTTCTTCTCCAGAGCATCTGGAAGTGAAACTTCCCCGTAACCCATCTTCAAATCCTGATCATGGATTTCTTTGACGGATGAAATGTGTTTTGCAAGTTCGTCTTTTATCTTTCCCGGTATCATCAATGCCCTGTCTTTTTCTCCCTTGCCGGAACGGACCATGAGGAGATTGTTCTCAAAATCAACATCCTTAATCCTCAATTGGAGGCACTCTGTAAGGCGAAGCCCGCATCCATACATCAATTGTCCCATAAGGAGAAACTCCCCGTCGAGGTGAGATAGAAGGCTCTTAACTTCATCTCTGCTCAAAACCGTGGGCAAGTTCATTTTTCGTTTTGCCCTTGGCACAGAAGTCAGATCATCCACTTCTTTATGCAGGATGTTTCGATACAGGAAGAGAAGTCCATTGAAAGCCTGATTCTGTGTTGAAGCAGAGACCCGGTGATGAAGGGCAAGATGGGTCAGATACTTTTTCATATCATTGGCGTCAAGAAGATGAGGTTCACGATCCTTCAAAAAGGTTTTAAAACGTCCAATCCATCCGAGATAGGTTTTTTCTGTACTCAAGGAGAGGTGACGGAGACGGATAGCGCTTTTTGCCTCCTCCAGGATCTGTTTCCATTGAGCAGATGTTTTTTGATCGGTTGCTGTCTCTTTTATTGGAGGGGTGAGTTGTTGTAATGGTTTCTTGAGGTATTTTTCAACATAGAGAATCACTGCATCAGCCGCCTGTTTGACCTGCCAATCCGCAATCTTTTCATCGGCCTCAAGCGTATCCAGATATTGGGATACATGCTCTGTGTCGATATTCTCGAATTGATAATTGCAGAATTTGAGAAATCCACTTACCCAGTGAATGTAGAACTTGATCTTATCCTTGGGAACTGCCCCCAATTTTGAAAGAAACTCCTCAAAACCCCCAATCCGATCGTCTT